>JBLIBC010000005.1:0-25294 GCA_047632015.1 Glaciecola sp. | reverse complement strand
ATGTAAAATAGTACTTAAATAGAGCACCACTATTTAGTAGCTGTGTTTTAAAAAAATTGTACTTTTGCAGCCCTGTCAGAAAAGGTGACTTTTTAGCACAATTTTGACTTTAAACGAGGGATTAAAAGACATCTTGACTTGATTACGAAAATATCTTCCAATTGGTTGAAGTTTTGCAAGTGGGTCAAGTACCAATACAAATAGTTATGATGGACAACAAAGAGAAAGAAGAAGTGCAAGCAGAAGATGTAAAACAAGAAGAAATTCAAGATACTGAACAGGATCAAAAGGAAGAAGAGTCTACCGAACCTGAATTATCCGATGATGAAATAAAAGATGCTAAAATTGCTGAACAAGAAGACAGGTATTTAAGGCTTTTTTCAGAGTATGAGAATTTTAGAAAAAGAACATCAAGAGAAAAATCAGAATTAATTACTGGATCAAAAGCAGATGCTTTTAAAGTATTGCTACCTGTACTTGATGATTTTGATAGGGCGTTAAAATCCATTGGAGAGGCTTCGGATGTGAAAAGCTTAAAAGAAGGTGTTGATTTGATTTACGATAAAATGGTGAAATCATTGGGAGCTGAAGGTTTAAAAGAAATGGACGTTCAAGAAAAAGAATTTAACGCTGAAGAACATGAAGCCATTACTAACATCCCTGCCCCTTCTAAAAAACTGAAGGGAAAAATATTAGATGTAGTAGAAAAGGGGTACATATTAAATGAAAAAATTATCAGGTTCCCTAAAGTTGTTGTTGGGGCCTAAGTGATTCATAAATAGTTCAGAAGCAATTCATGGGCGAAGCATAGAAAAAAATAATGGCAAAAAAAGATTATTACGAGGTTTTAGGTGTGAGCAAAGGTGCTACTGAAAGTGAAGTGAAAAAAGCTTACAGGAAACTAGCTATTAAACATCACCCTGATAAAAATCCTGACGACAAGGCAGCTGAAGTCAAATTTAAGGAAGCGGCTGAAGCATACGATGTATTGTCCGACGACAACAAAAAAGCGAAATACGACAGGTTTGGACACGCGGGAATGGGTGGCGCAGCTAGTCAAGGAGCAGGTGGCGGTGGATTTGGTGGAGGAATGAATATGGAGGATATCTTTGAAAACTTCGGAGATGTATTCGGTGGATTCGGTGGAGGTGGAGGTCGTTCAAGAGGGGGGCGAAGAGTTAATCGTGGTAGTGACATTAGGATCCGAGTGGGTTTAACCTTAGAGGAAATTGGAAAAGGAGTTGAGAAAAAGGTTAAAGTAAATAAAAATAATTCTTGTGAACCTTGTTCTGGAACCGGTGCTGAAGACGGAACTAGTTATACCACATGTGGAACATGTGATGGTTCAGGCCAAGTAACTAGGGTAACCAATACATTCTTAGGAGCAATGCAAACTGCATCTACTTGTTCAACATGTAATGGTGCTGGAAAAAGCATTACTTCAAAATGTAAAACTTGTCATGGAGACGGAACCACAAAAAGTGAAGCCGTAATTCCAATTAACATACCTGCTGGTGTGGAAGATGGCATGCAGCTGCAAGTAAGCGGAATGGGTAATGCAGCAAACCAAGGTGGAGTTAGTGGTGATTTATTGGTGGTGATTTCCGAAAAAGAACATGAAGAGTTTCAGCGAGAAGGACAACACATACATCATGACTTATACATTAACTTTTCGGACGCGGTCCTTGGAACAACTGCAGTAGTGCCAACTTTAGAAGGAAAAGTTAAAATTAAAATAGAAAGTGGAACACAAGGAGGAAAACTGCTTCGGTTAAGAGGAAAAGGTTTACCTAGTGTAAACGCATATGGAACTGGTGATTTACTTGTAAACGTAAACATATGGACTCCGCAAAAAGTAAGTTCTGATGAAAAGAAAATCTTAGAGGAACTTCAAGAGTCTGAAAATTTTAAGCCGAATCCAAGTTCAAAAGACAAAGGATTCTTTGACAGGATGAAGGAATATTTTAATTAGCTTTAAAACACTCGTTATAAAAATACTGTAGGAATTTAATTAATGGAATACGTTATTGAAGCTCTTCATGTCAAGAAATATTTTTCAGGTCATAAGGCTTTAAACGACGTTTCCATAAAAATTCCAAAGGGTGAAATTTTTGGACTTCTTGGACCAAACGGTGCAGGAAAAACAACATTTATTCGGTGCTTAAATAGAATTCTGCTTCCTGATAGTGGAACTATTAAAATCAACGACGAGGAAGTTACTGATGAAACTCGAGTGTCTATAGGGTACTTACCTGAGGAAAGAGGATTGTACAAAAAGATGAAAGTGGGTGAGCACTTAATCTATCTGGCAAGACTAAAAGGTATGTCAAAATTGGAGGCTCAAAACCAAACATCTTATTGGTTGAATAAATTCGATATCGAAGCTTGGAAAAACAAATCCATAGAAGAGTTATCAAAAGGAATGGCTCAAAAAATTCAGTTCATTGCAACTGTTATTCATAAGCCAGAAGTGTTAATTTTAGACGAGCCATTTTCTGGATTCGACCCTATAAATGCAGAATTAATTAAGCAAGAAATTTTAGAGCAGCAAGCAAGTGGTGTTAGTATAATTTTATCCACACATAACATGAGCAGTGTGGAGGAGTTATGTACTCGTATTGCCTTATTAAACGATGGCGAAATTATACTTGAAGGTAACATCAATGATGTTAAAAATCAGTACGCCAAAAAGGAATTTGAAATTACATTTGACGGTAACATGATAAGCTTAACCAGTGCCTTATGGACTGGGTTTGAAATTGTGTCTCATGAAAAGTTAAAAAATGGAAGGTTAAAAGTATTGCTTAGTGCGGTTGGAGACACTCAGGTGAACGATTTAATTAAAGCAATTTTACCAAGTTGTAAAATTTGGTCGGTAATTGAAAAGATACCTAGTATGCATGAGATATTCATTGAGCAAGTGAAAGGTAGTACTGAGGAAGAGGAATCAACATTTGCAGTAAAAGAAGAACAAGAACCTTCACAAGATTTTGATCAAAAAACATCACCAGAAGTCGAGAGCACACAAAATGATACTGACTTAAAAAATGACAACCATGAATAAGTTGTTACTTATCATAAGGAGGGAATTCATCAGCAGGGTTAAAAAACCTTCTTTTCTTTTGATGTGCATCGTGACGCCGTTTCTATTTGCCAGTTTAGTCCTTGCTCCTATCGCCATTAACAAATCAAATTTTTCAGAAACTACGGTGAAGGTTTTTGACCAAACCAATATTCTAGGTAAAATATTAGTAAGACATAACCAAAATAAATTTGTAAAGTACGAATTGCAAAATACCACAGCGGTAATGGATGACGTTATCGATTTGTATGACAAACAAGATGATGTCATGGTATTGCGAATCCCAGCGAACTTCATTAAAAATCAAGCTCCAGTGGTTGAGTTGTTCAATAATAACTCTCCTGGGATTTATTTAGTTGGTAAAATTAAAAATGATCTTTTTGACATTAGGAAAAAGCTTCTAGTTTACAGCACTTTCAAGCTAGACTTACAAGAGTTTGAACAAAAAATGAACAGTCCTGTAGCTGTTGTGTTTCAAGGAAAAGGCTTAAATCCACAACTTAAATTCTTTTTAGGGTTTTCGATTTCGTTGTTACTTTACATGTTAATCATTATGTACGGAGTTCAAGTAATGAGAGGAGTAATGGAGGAAAAGAACAGCAGGATAATTGAAGTAATTATATCGTCGGTCAAGCCAAAAACTTTACTTAAGGGTAAAATAATTGGAATTGGTTTGGTAGGAATTTTTCAATTTGTATTAATCATAAGCTTTTCAATCGGGTTGCTGACATTTTTCAATACTGTATTCGAAGTTGACACTTCTATGATGATTGAGAACCAAATCAAAATGCTAGGAGAATCCCGAGGAAGTGTGGCCGATATTAATGTGGCAGCAATTCCCTTGTTCAATCAGCAAGTTCAAAATTACATGACTGCTATAAGCAGCTACTTACCTGTTTTGCTATTAGTGACACCAATATTGTTCTTTTTAGGTTACTATTTGTACGCTTCACTTTTTGCGGCAGTAGGTTCAGCCTTAGATCATGATACGGACACGCAGCAATTCGTTTTACCCATTACAATTCCCTTAATTATTAGTGGCTCAATAGCATTTAACATCCTTGATAATCCAAACTCTGATTTAGCATATTGGGCTTCGTTATTTCCGTTAAGCTCCCCTGTCGTGATGACTGCCCGTTTGCCTTTCATGAACATGGCTACTGATTGGCATCAAATCGCTTTGTCTATAGGAATTCTTATACTTTCTATTATGGTACTAATGAAGATAAGTGGTAAAATTTATCGCGTGGGTATTTTAATGCACGGTCAAAAAGTAAGCTATAAAACCTTGTGGCGCTGGTTTAAAAGCAAAG
The DNA here is from genome assembly GCA_047632015.1 of Glaciecola sp. Taxonomy (GTDB): domain Bacteria; phylum Bacteroidota; class Bacteroidia; order Flavobacteriales_C; genus JBLIAZ01. The sequence goes on along the minus strand of JBLIBC010000005.1, from coordinate 20,899 downwards.
GATAACTTTACTTCTTTTTCAATTTTAATACTTCGTCTTCCAAAATCCTGATATCTTTCTTATATTTCATTGATAGAATTTTGACCAGTATAAATGTATAGATGGCTATCAGTGGAAATAATAACCACAAATAATCTTTCAAATAGTACTTTTCACTGGCCGCTGATCTCTGATTCAAACTGGACTCCACTAGCACTTCACTTTCACTGATTACATTGCTATCAGCCTTGTTTGTTTTAATATGTTTCTTTGTCAACTGACTAGAATCTAGCTTCAGTACTGTTGTAGAGTCTTCCAATACCTCTTTGATCACAACTTCTTGTTCGGCACCTGCCCTATTCAGGATTAAAATACCTTTTTTAGAAGCTCGATATTTTGTTCCTTTATGAAGTAATGATTTTGTTGAATTATAATTAATCGACTCACTCTTACTTTCAGCTTTAATGGTGCTGTCTTTTAAATTAATTACAAAAGATTCATTCTTTTCAGTTAGCAAGAACAATAGAGTGCCTTTTTTCTCAATAAAATTAATGCTTTTGCTACCTAGTTCTTTTTTGAACTTCCCTTTAAACACATACGTTCTTTTATCAAAAAGATAAAGTCCCTTCCCTGTAATTCCAACCCAAAGTAATTTGTGGTCATTACAAATAGACAGCACAGGTTTAGTTGTTGGCCTTGCCGAAACATGAGTTACGCTGTCTATTAAAATTTCAATTCTATTAAGCCCTTTATCAGAACCGGTCCACAATGCGTAATTGTCTCCAACCATGCAGTTTATGGACTTGTTTAATAACTGACTTTGATTTTTTACTAAAACACCTTGAGAAAACAAGGTTCCAAATAACAAAATAAAAAGTAAACTAATAAAATACTTCATTTTTTAATTTCTTTATCTTCTATGAATTTTTTTTCAAAATGCACAAATATATTTAGCCATATGTTCCTAGAATACCTGAATACAAGAGGCATCAATACAAATAAAACTAATACTGCAAGTCCAGATTTTTCAAGTATTTTTAACTCGGTGAATAAAGATAATGTAATCACAACACTCACTGTAATTAGCACTCCAAAAGCATAACTTATGTACATAGCACCGTACCAAAAGCCCTGTTCCATTGTGTACTTTAAATCACATTCGCTGCAACGTTCTTCCATTGTCGAAAAGCCTTTTGTGTAAGCTTTTTTAGTTTGCCACAAATTACCTTTTTGACACCTCGGACATTTGCTTTTCCATACACTGTATTTCCAACTACCCTTTTCCATGATCAATTATTTTGTAGGTAATTCTACTAGCTACCAAAATCTTAGTTTTCCACATCTTTTTTGCTGTACAATTTTAAAAGCAATATGGGTATAAATATCAAATCCATTTACATCAGACAAACCAAGAAAGGCTCCCAACTTGTCAGTCCCAATAGTAACTGGTCCCCAACGCAACATTAAACCAGAACGAACTTCCTGAAGGTTATACATTCCAAAAGTAAGAGCTGCTTCAAAACTTCGTGTTTCAAACCTCGGTGTAAATGCAAGTACACTTGGTCTTTGAATTCCAAAAGTCCCAGAGGGAGTTAAACCTTGAATGTATTCAACAGACATGTATAAGTTGTTTTTTTCGAAATTGTAATCATATTGAAAAACAAATGCCGCAGGAACTATAACTTTAAAAGCTGCCGTATCTTCTGCTATTAAGCTATCTGGCACATTAAGCGTTTCCCCTAAAAAATTTCCTGGTTCCGAACTGATACTCAAATTGGTAAAATCATCAAGTACTCCACTGGCACCACTCACGTAACTGTTACTAGTGCTCTTCTTAAACTTTACATATCCGACGTCAATGATAGACATCCCAACTTTAAGTTTGTAATCATAAACTCTACAACCTGCTTCTCTCCGAAAAGGATTATAACTTGTCACATTATCCAACATTTTTTTATACATAAAACCAATGTCTGCTGAAAATCCAGTTCCTCCAAGTAACTGCTCAGATATGGAGGTTTGAGCAGTTAAATTACCATATGAAAAAACTCCTGTAGAATCAATTTTGTAATCAAAATTTTCAATATGCACTCCTCCTCCTCCCAATCCCCATAAAAATTTTGCAGCGCCTCCTACAATGAATAAATTTCGATCTCTATGCTGAATAGCATTTGCATAGGTAATTCCATACTCATTATAAGATAATATTCCAATGTTTACATTCGAAGCATTGAGATCCCTCCCAATGATGTTTGTGTTAATTTGTCCTTGACCATGAATTTGAGGGATTTGAATAGCGTTCGCGAAAATTTCAGAGACATTTCTTACATCTGCAAATGTTCTTACTCTTGAGCTAAAACCAAAACCATGATGTTTATACTGATAAGTTGCACTTAAATATTGAATATCTGCAGTACTATAAAGGGAATATTTATCTCTTGAAAAATCAAATTTAGCATCTGGAATGTCCTGAGTTAATATGACGTTCTTTAAATAAGAGAACTCATCTTTATCCAAGTAAGCATAGTTACTGTGCAAAAAAGCTCCTATACCAACAACGTGAATATCAATCATTACCTCGGAGTCTACTATAGAAGCTGGATTATGGAACATGGTCGCCGTAGGTGAATAATTACTGCTAGCCATACCAAATTGCTCTTGACCTAGTGCAAAGAAGGCGGAAACAAAAATAAAAAAAAACGTATAAAACCCTTTACTGCTGCGCATCTCACAAACTATATTATCCAAATATAGTTCAATGATAGGAGAAAACCCTTAAAAATAAAAATGTCGCCTAAAATTAGGCGACATTTTTATTAATGGTAGAAACTTAATTTACTTTTTAGCTTCTTCTTTTGCTATTGAATCTTTCAAACTAGATAGTACATCTAAATCACCCAAAGTCGTTTTCTCTTGTGGAATAGACGTGATAGATTTAGCTGATTTACCCGAAGATTTAGGAGCTCTTTTCTTTTCTCCTTCTACTTCTTCCTTGTAAGTTTTTGCATGAGAAATAAGTACTCTTTTAGATTCTTTGTTGAACTCAATTACTTTAAATCCTAACACATCATCTACCTCTGGAGTACTTCCATCCTCTTTTACACCATGATTTTTTGGACAATAGGCTTCAACTCCGTGAGTAGAAGAAACTAAATACCCTTTATCTTGCTTCTCGATGATCGTACCTTGGTGTAATGAATCAAGTATAAATACTGTTTCAAATACATCCCATGGGTTTTCCTCAAGTTGCTTATGACCTAAACTTAACTTTCTATTTTCAGCAGAAATTTCAAGCACGATCACCTCCATTGAATCACCTAACGTAGCAAATTCAGACGGGTGTTTGATCTTTTTTGACCATGATAAGTCAGAAATGTGGATTAACCCATCAATTCCTTCTTCCAATTCTACGAAAATTCCAAAGTTTGTAAAGTTTCTTATTGTAGCATTGTGCTTAGTATTAACAGCATACTTTTCTTCCACATTACTCCAAGGATCATCATTAAGTTGTTTGATACCTAATGACATTTTTCTTTCCTCTTTGTCTAACGTTAAGATTTCAGCTTCTACTTCATCACCTACATTTAAGAAATCTTGTGCAGACCTTAAGTGCTGTGACCAACTCATTTCACTTACGTGAATTAAACCTTCAACTCCAGCTGCTATTTCAACAAAAGCACCGTAATCAGCCAAAACAACTACTTTCCCTTTCACTTTATCACCAACTTTTAAGTCTTGATCAAGTGCATCCCATGGATGTGGTTGAAGTTGTTTTAAACCAAGAGCGATTCTCTTTTTATCATCATCAAAATCCAAGATAACTACATTGATTTTAGTATCTAACTCAACCACTTCTTCTGGGTGATTAATTCTTCCCCAGCTTAAATCAGTAATGTGAACTAAACCATCAACACCTCCTAAATCGATAAATACACCATAAGAAGTAATGTTTTTCACAGTTCCTTCTAGTACTTGTCCTTTTTCTAATTTAGAAATGATTTCTTTTTTCTGAAGCTCTAATTCAGCTTCGATCAATGCTTTATGTGATACTACAACATTTTTGAACTCTTGGTTAATTTTAACCACTTTGAATTCCATTGTTTTCCCTACATAGACATCGTAATCCCTGATAGGTTTCACGTCAATTTGAGAACCTGGTAGGAATGCTTCAATTCCAAAAACATCTACAATCAATCCTCCTTTTGTTCTACACTTCACGAATCCTTGGATGATTTCACCATCTTCCAAAGCACTGTTTACTTTATTCCAAGCAGTAAGTGCTCTTGCTTTGTGGTGAGACAATACCAATTGACCTGTTCTGTCTTCAGGATTTTCAACGTATACCTCTACTTTATCACCTTCAGCTAAGTCTGGATCATATCTAAACTCAGAAATTGAAATAACACCTTCTGATTTGTATCCTATGTTAATTACAACTTCTCTTTTACTTTTTCTAACAATAGTTCCTTGTAAAATTTCATTTTTAGCAATTGAACTGATAGCGCTTCCGTACTCTTCTTCTAATTTAGCTTTTTCATCAGCACTGTAAACTTCCTTCTCTTCCCCTAAATCATTCCAATCAAAATCTACGTTACCTGTTGTAGCATCACCAACTGGTGCTGGCGTTACTGGTGCTGGCGTTACTGGTGCAACTGGAGCTTTTTCCGCTTTTTGGGCTGGAGCTTTTTCAGCAACTGGTTTTGCAGCAACTTCTTCTTTAGCTTCCTCTTTTTTTGCTGCCGGCTTTTTAGCAACAGCTTTTTTTGCAGCTGGTTTCTTTGTTACAGCTTTTTTAGCTGCTGGCTTTTTAGCTGACTCTTCTTTTGTTTCTTTATCAGACATGATAAATTTAAATTTGTATACCTGCTGTGTAATAGTCAGCAAATAGTATTTTTAAAAAATTACTGTTGAATGTACTATTACTATTCAACAATTCCCGTTTTTCGGGTAGGCAAATTTACGTATAATTTCTTTGATACTCAAGGAGATGCAGTATATATATTTGACGTATCTTTATAAGTATGAACACCAGTAAAAACAAGGTTATTATCACCACATTAGTGATCTTAATGTTCTCACAATTAAGCTTCAGTCAAAAGCAATTCAATAATTGGCATTTTGGATCTGGAGTAACTTTTGATTTTAATTCTGGAGACCCCGTGGCTGGTACAAATAGCTCCATATCTGTAAACGAAGGTTCGGCTACTGTGAGTGATTGTGAAGGCAACCTCTTGTTTTATACAGATGGTACAATTGTTTGGAATAAATTGAATGCTATCATGCCAAATGGTACTGGACTAGATGGTGGTTCTTCCTCAGTGTTAGGTGTTCCATCCTCACAAGGAGCTTTAATTGTGAAGCGACCAGAAACTTCAGGAATATTTTACATTTTTACAGCATCTTCCAGTAAGGGTTTAAAATATTCAATAGTTAACATGACTTTAAATGGTGGGTTAGGTGATGTCCTTGTCAAGAATATTGTCCTAGATACGAATAGAACTGAAAAATTAGCTGTTACTTATCATAGTAATTTAAAAGACATTTGGGTGGTAACACATTATAACAAAACTAATCAATATGATTCTTTTTTAATGACTAAAGATGGTGTTGTACCTAATGGGGTAAGCTCTTTTGATGGAGACAACCACGAAGACAGTCACGGTGATTTAAAGGTTTCAAGAGACGGTACTAAAATAGGAAGTGTAGTGGATTTTAAAGGAAGAATTTACTTAGGTGATTTCAACACCACCACAGGAGTTATATCTAATACAGCTTCCGTTGGAGGTTATGCCAACCCACATGGTTTGGAATTTTCTCCAGACAACAGTAAAATGTACATTAATTCTACAACGAGCGGAATCATTCAATTTCCAATTGCTGGGACTAATTCTCAAACTCTAAATAATTCAACAACTATTGGATCTTCAACTGGTGTTTATGGGTCATTACAATTGGCTCCAAACGATAAAATTTATGTTACAAATGCTAATTCAAATTACATTGGGGTTATTAGTGAACCTAATGCTAATGGAAACACAGCTTCCTTTACAAAGGAGGCTGTGTTCGTAGGCGGAGATCGAGCTGGTTACGAACTAACTAATGTAACATTAGTTAGTTCGTGCGACGTTGAAGTCTCCTTGATTGAGAAAAATAATTCATCAACATGCGATTTCACAATATCACCAAACCCTGCTATTAACAAAGTCCAATACGTATTAACTATTAAACATCTAGGAACACAAAAAATTAGTCTTTTTGATATGCTAGGAAACGAAGTGTTTCAAAGATTGTACAAGGATCAGCAAGGTATCTTGAAGGACTTCATTCCGTGTGCAAAGTATAACAGAGGAATCTATCTACTCTGTGTAACTAATGGTCAGTCAGTCCAAACTAAAAAAATTATTCTTCAGTAGTCTCAGGTCTTATTTTTCGGGTACCAGCATACAATTCATATTGATGAACTTTACATTCTAAAGCTCCATTCATTAATGGTATTTTTCGCTTAGGCTTAAGGCCTACAAACTTTAACGCTTGCATGTTAGAGCTGATAATACAGGCGCTATACCCCTTAAATTCAGTTTTCATCTGATCTCCAATCTTCTTGTAAAATGCATTTATTTCGTCACTGTCATCATCAAGACGTTCACCGTATGGAGGATTTGCTATTAACAAGCCTCCCTCCTCTTCTCCAACCGAGTCAAAAAATGAAATATGTTTTATTTCCACATCATCTTCCAATTTCATTCTTTCCACACATCTCTGAGCTAAAGCCACATAATCCTGGCTCAGCTCACCTCCCTTGATACTTATTTCGATGTTTTTTTCGTTTTGAATAGCATCATCTTTTACTTTTTCCCATAACTTTTCATCAAAGTCATTCCACTTCGTAAATCCTAGGCTTCCAGAATACAAGCGTGGAGCTCTATTTTTGGCAATTAATGCTGCTTCGACAACGATTGTTCCTGACCCACACATTGGATCAATGAAAGCTGTTTTTCCATTCCATCCTGATTGCAGCACTAAACCAGCAGCTAATGCTTCGTTAATTGGTGCCACATGTCGTTCAGTTCTATAACCTCTTTTATGAAGGGAGTAACCAGAGCTATCAAGGGATAATATTACTTTTTTCTCCGCAATGTGAATATTAAACCTTACATCTGGATCTTTTACATCGACATTTGGTCTAATATCATAACGTTCTCGAAATTGATCAACTAATCCATCCTTAGCCCTTAATGCAATAAATTTAGAATGATTAAAAGCTCTTGAATTAACAACGGCATCAATTGCAAATGTTTGATTAATATCCATGTATTTGGACCAATCAACTTTCTTCATTTTTCGATAAAAATCTCGCTCGGTGTGAACAATATATTCTTCCACAGGCACAAGGACTCTCAGTGCTGTTCTTAAATGCAAATTACATTTGTACATGAATTCTTTATCGCCTTCACAAGAAACACCTCTTTTTTCAACTCGAACTTTCTTCCCTCCTAAAGACCTAACTTCCTCAGCTAAAATCTCCTCTAATCCTTTAAATGTCTTGATAAATAATTTCATCTTAAAACGCCTCCTCTTTTAGTTTCTTAGTTGTAAAAAAGCCCCGCTAATGCGAGGCTTTTTTATTTTATTATGCTTGAGCAGTTGGCCCTCCAAAATTCATTGGAATTCCGCCTTGACCAGTGTCTAAATCCTTAATTGGACCATTCGCCTGTTCAAACTTACTGACATTGTCAGCTAAAGCTTGCATCAATCGTTTAGCGTGCTGCGGGGTCATAATAACCCGCGATTTAACTTTTGCTTTTGGGATGCCAGGCATCACTTTTACAAAATCAAATACAAACTCAGACGCTGAATGTGTGATCACTGCCAAATTAGCGTATTCGCCATCAGCAATTTCCTCACTCAATTCAATGTTCAACTGATTTTTGTCCTCTTGCTCTTTCATTATCCTTCTTCTGTGGTTACTTCTTCTTCAGTCGCTACTTCTTTTTTAGCTTCAATTACCTCATTGTATTCTTCCATTGAACCTACAATCATGTTGTTGTATTTTCTCATTCCAGAACCTGCTGGAATCTTATGTCCTACAATAACGTTCTCCTTTAAACCTTCTAAGTAGTCAATCTTACCATTCACTGCAGCTTCATTCAATACTTTCGTAGTTTCCTGGAACGACGCAGCTGATATAAATGATTTAGTTTGAAGAGACGCTCTCGTAATTCCTTGAAGAATAGAAGTTGAAGTCGCAGGAATCACATCCCTTGCTTCTACTAACTTTTTGTCTTGTCTTCTTAAAGTTGAATTTTCCTCTCTTAATCTTCTAGCAGAAATAATTTGTCCTGCTTTTAAATCTTCAGATTCTCCTACTTCAGTTACAACTAACTTACCGTAAACTCCATCGTTTTCTTGATTGAAATCAATTTTGTTAGCAATCTCTTTTTCTAAAAACTTAGTATCTCCCGGATCATCAATAACAACCTTTCTCATCATCTGTCTCACGATTACCTCAAAGTGTTTGTCGTTAATCCCCACACCTTGTAATCGGTAAACTTCCTGAATTTCATTTACTAAATACTCTTGCACTTTAGTTGGCCCTTCTATTCTAAGGATGTCACTAGGTGTAATAGCACCTTCCGATATAGCTGAACCAGCTTTCACGAAATCATTTTCTTGAACTAAGATATGCTTAGAAAGAGGTACCAAGTATTTCTTAATTTGCTCTGTTTTAGTCTCAACGATAACTTCTCTGTTACCCCTTTTTATTTTACCAAAACTTACAATTCCATCTACTTCAGATACTACCGCAGTATTTGATGGGTTTCTTGCTTCAAACAACTCTGTTACTCTTGGAAGACCCCCTGTAATATCACCACCTTTCACAGCAGCTCTAGGAATTTTAGCAAGTGTTTGTCCCGGAGTAATTTTATCTCCATCCGAAACATTCAAGTGAGCACCAACTGGCAAGTTGTACGATTTCAAGATATCCTTTCCTTTCTTGATTCTTGCAATCGGACTTTTCTTTTTGTCTTTACTCTCTATAATTACTTTCTCTTTAAATCCAGTTTGCTCATCTGTATCTGTTTTGTAAGTAACTCCTTCCTCAACACTCTCAAGCTCCATCTTACCAGCAAATTCAGCAACAATACTAGCGTTATAAGGATCCCACTCACAAACCACATCTCCCTTTTTAACTTTTTCTCCTGGTCTAATGTACAAAGTAGCTCCGTAAGGAATTAATGCAGTATTCAAAGCGATCTTAGTTTTTGGATCAACTACTCTCATTTCAGCAGATCTACCAATAACCACATCTATTTTTTTACCACTTTCTTCGTCTTTTGTTTCAACAGTTCTTAACTCGTCTATTTCAAGAATACCCTCAAATTTGACAACTCTTTGATTCTCGACACCAACTGTGGATGCTGTACCACCAACGTGGAAAGTTCTTAAAGTTAATTGTGTTCCTGGTTCACCAATAGACTGTGCAGCAATAACTCCAACAGCTTCTCCGCTTTTCACTTTTCGACCTGTTGCTAAGTTTCTACCATAACATTTAGCGCAAATACCTTTTGGTAATTCACATGTCAAAGCAGAACGTATTTCAACATACTCAATTGGAGAATCGTTAATCACTTTAGCAATTTCATTTTCTATGATTTCACCAGTAGCAACAATAACTTCTCCTGTTCTAGGGTGAATAACATCATGAACTGAAGTTCTCCCTAAAATTCGAGCACCTAATGATTCAACAATGTCATCGTCTTTTTTCAAAGCTGAAGCCTCTAATCCTCTCAACGTACCGCAATCTTCAGCATTTACAATTACATCTTGAGCAACATCTACAAGCCTTCTCGTTAAGTACCCTGCATCAGCCGTTTTAAGAGCTGTATCTGCTAAACCTTTACGAGCACCGTGAGTAGATATAAAATACTCAAGAATTGACAACCCTTCCTTAAAGTTGGAAAGAATCGGATTTTCAATAACTGCTTGAGAACTAGCTCCTGATTTTTGTGGTTTCGCCATCAATCCCCTCATTCCTGTTAATTGACGAATTTGCTCCTTCGATCCCCTAGCACCAGAATGGAACATCATGTATACAGGATTAAACCCTTGTCTATCATTTTCCAACTGAGTCATTAAAATATCAGTTAACTTAACATTTGTTCTCCCCCAAAGATCAATTACTTGGTTGTACCTTTCATTGTTGGTGATGAACCCCATGTTGTAGTTATTCTGAACCTCTTCAACTTTCTCTTTTGCTTCTTTAATCAACGCATCTTTTTCCTCAGGAATTAAAACATCGTTCAATGAGAAAGAAAGACCCCCTCTAAACGCGTGCATAAAACCTCTTTCTTTTATTTTATCTAAGAAGTCGGCAGTGATTGCCATCCCTGTAATATCTAAAACATCACCAATGATGTTTTTCAATTCTTTTTTCGTTAACACTTTATTTACGAACCCAACTTCTGAAGGAACATCTTGATTAAACAATACTCTTCCTACTGTTGTTTCTATAATTTCCTCTACCAACTCTTCCCCTTTTCTTACCTTGACTCTTACCTTGATATAAGCATGAAGATCTATTGATTGCTCATTGTAGGCAATAATTACTTCTTCAGTTCCGTAAAAAGTCATTCCCGAACCTTTCACCGGCTCTTTTTCAGTAGGTTTTTTGCCTTTTGAGATGTAATATAATCCCAAAACCATATCCTGTGAAGGAACAGCAATTGGTTGTCCATTTGCAGGGTTAAGGATGTTATGAGAAGCCAACATCAATAACTGCGCTTCTAATATTGCTGCATGTCCTAAAGGTAAATGAACAGCCATCTGATCACCATCAAAATCGGCATTAAATGCAGCAGTAACTAGTGGATGTAATTGGATTGCTTTTCCTTCAATTAATTTTGGTTGAAAAGCTTGAATACCTAATCTGTGTAAAGTTGGAGCCCTATTCAATAACACGGGGTGCCCTTTCAGTATGTTTTCAAGAATATCCCAAACTACAGGTTCTTTTTTATCAACTATTTTCTTAGCTGATTTCACTGTTTTCACAATACCTCTTTCAATCATTTTTCTGATAATGAAAGGCTTGTATAGTTCAGCTGCCATGTCCTTTGGAATACCACATTCGTGCATTTTCAATTTAGGACCAACAATAATTACAGATCTTGCAGAGTAATCAACCCTTTTCCCTAAAAGGTTTTGACGGAATCTACCCGACTTACCTTTAAGTGAATCCGATAATGACTTTAATGCACGATTAGCATCTGTTTTAACAGCATTTGCTTTTCTTGAGTTATCAAATAAGGAATCTACAGATTCTTGAAGCATACGCTTCTCATTTCTTAAAATTACCTCAGGTGCTTTAATTTCAATTAACCTTTTTAACCTGTTGTTTCTGATAATTACTCTTCTGTACAAGTCATTCAAATCAGAAGTAGCAAACCTACCTCCATCAAGAGGAACTAAAGGTCTTAGTTCTGGCGGAATAACTGGAACTACTTTTACTATCATCCATTCTGGTCGGTTCTCAATGTGCTTGTTTGCCGATCTAAATGCTTCAACAACTTGTAATCTTTTTAAAGCTTCACTTTTTCTTTGTTGTGAAGTCTCAGTATTAGCTTTGTTTCTTAACTCATAAGACAATGAATCTAAATCTAAACCTTTAAGAATGTCATAAAGAGCTTCAGCACCCATCTTCGCGATGAACTTATTTGGATCTTCATCATCCAAATACTGATTTTCTTTAGGTAAGGCGTCCAAAATGTCTAAATACTCCTCCTCAGTAAGGAATTCCATTTTTTGCAATGACTCTCCCTCTTTATTAACTGCCTCACCAGCTTGGATAACCACGTATCTTTCATAATATATGATCATGTCCATTTTCTTGGTCGGTAAGCCAAGTAAATAGCCAATTTTGTTAGGTAATGATCTGAAATACCAAATGTGAGCAACAGGAACAACCAATTGGATGTGTCCCATCCTTTCTCTTCTAACCTTTTTTTCAGTTACTTCAACACCACATCTATCACAAACAATACCTTTATATCTGATTCTTTTGTATTTACCACAGTGACATTCCCAATCTTTAACAGGGCCAAAAATTCTTTCACAAAACAACCCATCCCTTTCAGGCTTGTATGTTCGGTAATTAATAGTTTCTGGCTTCAATACTTCTCCTCTTGAATTCTCCAAAATCATCTCTGGAGACGCAAGACTAATTGTAATCTTGCTAAACTTAGGCGCTGCTTTAACGTTTTTTCTATATGCCATTCTTAATGAGTTATTTTATTAAACAAATGTTTTATTGAAATATCTAATCTAAAGTAATGTTCAAACCTAAACCTTGAAGTTCATGTAACAATACGTTAAATGACTCAGGAATCCCTGGCTCTGGCATTGGCTCTCCTTTAACTATCGCTTCATACGCTTTAGCTCTTCCAAGAACGTCATCTGACTTCACAGTCAATATTTCTTGAAGGATATTTGAAGCACCAAATGCCTCAATAGCCCAAACCTCCATTTCTCCAAATCTTTGACCTCCAAACTGTGCCTTACCTCCTAATGGTTGCTGAGTAATCAACGAGTACGGTCCAATAGAACGTGCATGCATTTTATCATCAACTAAGTGACCAAGTTTCAACATGTAAATGACACCAACTGTAGCTGGTTGATCAAATTTTTCACCTGTTCCACCGTCACATAAATATGTTTGACCGTTTTCAGGAATACCTGCTTCGTCAGTATACTTCTTAATTTCCTCCAAAGAAGCTCCATCAAAAATTGGTGTAGAGAATTTAAGACCTAATTTTTCACCTGCCCAACCAAGAACAGTTTCATAAATTTGACCTAAGTTCATCCTTGATGGCACACCTAATGGGTTTAACACGATATCTACAGGTGTCCCGTCTTCCAAGAAAGGCATGTCTTCTTCACGAACAATCCTAGCAACAATACCTTTGTTACCATGACGACCTGCCATTTTATCACCCACTTTCAATTTACGTTTTTTAGCTAAATAAACTTTAGCCAATTTCACGATACCAGTTGGTAATTCATCCCCAACAGTAATAGCGAATTTTTTACGTTTGAATGAACCTAATAAATCACTTGATTTAATGTTGAAATTATGAATCAATATCTTGATTAAATCGTTCGCATGATCATCTTTGGTCCAATTCATTGGATTCACATTATCATAATCAATGTCAGCTAGTGATTTTTTAGTGAACTTAGAACCTTTTCCAATTAACTCTTCTTTAAAGTTATTTGAAACACCTGATGAAGTTTTACCTTCCACAATTTTCCACAACTTATCAAAAAGGACACCTTTTAACTCTCCTAATTCTTTTTTGTATTGTTCGTCCACTTGAGCAACTAAAGCTTTCTCTTCGCTCCTAGCTTTTCTGGCTTTCACAGCTCTAGAGAATAACATTTTATTGATTACAACACCATGAGTAGACGGTTTTACTTTCAATGAAGCGTCTTTGACATCACCAGCTTTATCACCGAAAATTGCTCTCAGCAACTTTTCTTCTGGTGTTGGATCAGTTTCTCCCTTTGGAGTAATTTTTCCAATTAAAATATCTCCAGCTTTTACTTCAGCTCCTACTCTAATAATACCATTTTCATCAAGGTCTTTAGTAGCTTCTTCACTTACATTTGGAATGTCAGCAGTAAGCTCTTCAAGTCCCCTTTTAGTATCTCTGACTTGCATTACAAATTCTTCAATGTGAATAGAAGTATATACATCCTCTTTAACCACTCTTTCAGAAATTACAATTGCATCCTCAAAGTTATAACCTTTCCAAGGCATAAAAGCTACTTTCAAGTTTCTACCAATAGCTAACTCACCATTTTCTGTGGCATAACCTTGACATAAAACTTGACCTTTAGTTACTTTTTGACCTTTTCTAACGATAGGCCTCAAGTTCATACTTGTTCCCTGGTTAGTTTTTTGGAATTTAGTCAATTTGTACACTTTCAAATCGTCTTCAAAAGACACTAATTTTTCATCAGCATTTCTATCGTAAAGAATGTGTATTTCATTTGCATCAACATACTGAACAACCCCTGTTCCTTCAGCGTTAATTAATACCCTACTATCCTCAGCAACATTCTTTTCTAATCCTGTTCCAACAATAGGTGATTCTGGTATTAACAACGGAACTGATTGACGCATCATGTTCGATCCCATCAACGCTCTGTTCGCATCATCATGCTCCAAAAATGGAATCAATGAAGCCGCAATGGAAGCAATTTGATTTGGAGCTACATCCATCAGCTCGATTTCCTCGGATGCCACTATTGGATAATCTGCGTCCAATCTTGCTTTAATAGTATCAGCAACAATTTTCTTATCTTTTCCTACATCGGTATTCGCTTGAGCAATTAATTTATTCTCTTCTTCTTCTGCACTTAAATATTCAAATTTCTCTAAATCAACTTTTCCTTTTTTAACTGTTCTATAAGGAGTTTCAATGAAACCTAATTTATTGATTTTTGCGAATACACACAAAGAAGAAATCAGACCAATATTTGGCCCTTCTGGTGTTTCAATAGTACATAAACGACCGTAATGAGTATAATGAACATCCCTTACTTCGAAACCAGCTCTTTCTCTAGATAAACCTCCAGGTCCTAAAGCTGACAACCTACGTTTGTGAGTAATTTCAGAAAGTGGATTTGTTTGATCCATAAACTGCGATAATTGATTCGTTCCAAAAAACGAATTAATTACAGAACTTAATGTTTTAGCATTAATTAAATCCGTTGCAGTAAATACTTCATTATCTCTAACGTTCATTCTCTCACGGATAGTCCTAGCCATTCTCGCTAAACCTACTCCAAATTGAGAATATAATTGCTCCCCTACTGTTCTAACTCTTCGGTTACTTAAGTGATCAATATCATCAATATCTGTCTTAGCATTGATTAACTCAATTAAGTACTTGATAATTTGAATAATATCTTCTCTAGATAATACTCTTACATCGTTATCAATATTCAAACCTAATTTTTTATTGATTCTGTAACGACCAACTTCACCTAAATCATATCTCGTCTCGGAGAAAAACAACTTGTCAATTACACCTCTTGCAGTATCCAAATCTGGCGGTTCAGCATTCCTTAACACACGGTAAATATGCTCAACAGCCTCTTTCTCAGAGTTAGATGTATCTTTTTGTAACGTATTGTAAATAATAGAAAAATCTCCAGCAGACATATCCTCTTTGTGCAAAAGGATAGTTTTTGAACCTGATTCATCTATTAATTCTAAGTGTTCTTCTTCAATTATAGTTTCTCTGTCAATAATCACTTCATTTCTTTCGATTGAAACAACTTCACCCGTATCTTCATCAACGAAATCTTCAACCCAAGATCTTAAAATTCTTGCTGCTAGTTTTCTTCCCACTGACTTTTTAAGGTTAGCTTTCGAAACCTTAATTTCATCAGCCAAGTCAAAAATGGCTAAAATATCTTTATCGCTTTCATACCCTATCGCTCTAAGCAGAGTAGTAACTGGAAGCTTCTTTTTACGATCTATGTATGCGTACATTACACTATTAATGTCAGTAGCAAATTCAATCCAAGAACCTTTAAAAGGAATTATTCTTGCAGAATACAACTTGGTTCCATTAGCGTGACGGCTTTGACCGAAAAACACTCCCGGAGACCTGTGTAATTGTGAAACGATAACCCTTTCAGCACCATTAATTACAAAAGTTCCTTTCGGAGTCATATATGGGATTGTACCTAAATAAACATCTTGAACTATTGTTTCAAAATCTTCATGTTCATCATCAGTACAATATAATTTCAATTTTGCTTTAAGAGGTACACTGTACGTCAATCCTCTTTGAATACACTCCTCTATCACGTATCTCGGTGGATCAACGAAATAATCTAAGAATTCTAATACAAACTGATTTCTAGAATCAGTGATTGGAAAGTTCTCTGAAAAAACATTAAATAAACCTTCGTCTTGTCTATTTTCAGGTGTTGTTTCAAATTGGAAAAAATCTTGAAATGATTTTAATTGAACTTCTAAAAAATCTGGATAAGCCGGCGTAGACTTTGCCTTTGCGAAACTTATTCTTTCTGTTACTTTAGTACTTACAGACATAAAATCTTGTATAATTTAATTGAAAAAAATAAACAGTTGGCGTAAAACTACAAAAGGGTGTAGATCAAACCCTGTAAGGGAGTGATCTACACCTTTTAAAAATACAATAGTATTATTTCAACTCAACCTCAGCACCTGCTTCTTCAAACTGAGCTTTTAAAGCTTCAGCTTCATCTTTAGAAACACCTTCTTTGATAGCTTTAGGAGCTTCATCAACTAAACCTTTAGCTTCTTTCAATCCTAACCCTGTAACTTCCTTCACTAATTTAACAATTGCTAATTTTGCTCCACCTGGTGCAATTAAAACAACATCAAATTCGTTCTTTTCTTCAGCAGCACCAGCGTCACCTCCTCCTGCAACTGCAACTGCAGCTGGAGCAGCAGCTGGTTCGATACCGTACTCATCTTTTAAGATAGTAGCTAATTCACTTACTTCCTTAACTGTTAAGTTTACTAATTGTTCTGCGAATTCTTTTAAATCTGCCATTTTACTAAATTTTAAATATTAAATAATTAATTTTCTTTCTCTGATAACGTCTTGATAATTCCGGCTAATGTTCCTCCAGATGATTGTAGAGCTCCTACAACGTTCTGAATTGGAGATTGAAGTAATCCGATGACTTCAGCGATAAGCTCATCTTTAGACTTAAGTGCCGCGAGGGCGTCTAATTGATTATCACCTAGGTACACACTTTCTTCAACAAAAGCAGCTTTTAATAGCGGTTTAGGGTGGTCTTTCCTGAACTTCTTAATCAACTTCGCTGGTGCATTACCAGTTTCAGTAAAAATAATTGAAGTATTACCAACTAAACTTTCATACATTTCACTGTAATCCTTTTCAGTTTTTTCCATTGCCTTTTTAAGCAAGGTGTTTTTTATTACTTCAATTTTGATTCCTTGTTCATGAAATATACCTCTAAGACTATTAGAATGTTCAACAGTTAATGCAGAAACATCTGCCAAATAAAAATGCGGATTTTCCGTCAATTTTACTGACATGTTTTCGATAACTTGATTTTTCTCTTCTTTAGTCATATTTCAATTGCTAATATATTAGAGACTATTAATGTATTGGAAGCACACGTAACAGTTTTTTTGTTCTTAATTGTTGTAAGCTTTAGTGTCAATTTTCACTCCCGGACTCATTGTACTAGATAATGTTACACTTTGTACATAAATACCTTTTGAAGAACTAGGTTTCAACTTTTCAATGATAGACAACAACTCTCCAGCATTATCTGAAATCTGTTCAGCAGTGAATTCTGCTTTACCAATTCCAGCATGGATAATTCCATACTTATCAACTTTAAAGTCAATTTTACCAGCTTTTACTTCAGTGACAGCTTTTGCTACATCCATAGTTACGGTTCCGGCTTTTGGATTTGGCATAAGACCTCTTGGCCCTAAAACCCTACCTAACGCACCAACTTTGCCCATAACTGAAGGCATAGTAATGATCACATCAATATCTGTCCATCCACCTTTAATTTTAGCAACATATTCATCCAGTCCAACATGATCAGCACCAGCATCTTTTGCTTCTTGCTCTTTGTCTGGAGTACATAGTACTAAAACTCTTACCTCTTTCCCGGTTCCGTGAGGTAAAGTGGCTATTCCTCTAACCATTTGGTTAGCTTTTTTAGGATCTACACCTAATTTAACATCTATGTCGCAAGACGCGTTAAATTTGGTAGTAGTAATATCCTTAACAATTGCGGCAGCTTCACTCAAAGAGTATTCTTGTTCAGGGTTATATTTCCCTAATGCTGCCTTCCGGTTTTTACTTACTTTAGCCATAATAAAAATTAATAAATAATTAAGCTTCTTGTTCTGGGAAAGTTCCCGTAACAACTAATCCCATACTTCTCGCAGTACCAGCAACAACTTTCATTGCTGATGATATTGTAAAGCAGTTCATATCCTCTATTTTGTCTTTTGCAATTTCTTCTATTTTAGTCCAAGAAACTTTCCCTACTTTCACTCTGTTTGGTTCAGGAGAACCTTTTTTTAGTTTCACTGCTTCCAACAACTGCACAGCAACTGGTGGTTTTTTAACAATGAAATCAAAAGATCTATCACCATAAACAGTAATAATCGTCGGAAGAAGTTTCCCCGCACTCTCTTGAGTTTTAGCATTAAATGCCTTACAAAACTCCATGATATTTACACCTTTCGAACCTAACGCAGGTCCAACTGGTGGTGCAGGATTTGCTGCTCCTCCCTTGATTTGCAACTTAATCATTCCCGTTACTTCCTTAGCCATAACACTTGAATTTAATTTGTGTATTTATTATTCTTTCTCTACTTGCATAAAGCCTAATTCCAATGGAGTTTTTCTTCCGAAAATCTTCACCATTACCTTCAGTTTTTTCTTATCCTCATTGATTTCCTCAATAACACCTGAAAAAGTATTAAATGGTCCATCAATAACTTTTACTGTTTCACCAACTACAAAAGGAACAGTCATTTCCTCGTCTTGTTCAGCTAATTCATCAACTTTACCTAATATTCTATTAACCTCTGCAGGCCTCAAAGGAATTGGGTTCCCTTGCTTGTCTCCTAAAAAACCAATAACACCAGTAATTCTTTTAATTACGTGAGCAACTTCACCTACTAACGCCGCTTCAATCAAAATATATCCAGGAAAAAAACTTCTTTCCTTACTTACTTTCTTACCTTTTCTAATTTGGTAAACTTTTTCGGTAGGTATTAAAATTTGTTTAACAAAGTCTTGCAGCTTTTCAGTGTTTATTTCGCTCTCAATGTAATCGCGTATTTTTCTTTCCTTCCCACTTACCGCACGAACAACATACCATTTGAGGACTATATCTGTATTTTTTGTTTCAGCCATAACGTAAACCTGTCCTTTTATAAGTTGTAAATAATATCCATTAACTTAGTGAACCCTGCGTCCATCACATAAATCATCAAAGAAAAAATTACCGAAGCAACTAGTACAGTCATAGAATCCTTTTTCAAATCGGCAAATGTTGGCCAAGATGTTTTTTCGGTTAATTCTAAATATATGTCCTTTAAATATATCGTTAATTTATTCACGCTTTAATTTTTTAGTGCACGAGAGGCGAGGCTCGAACTCACGACCGCTGGTTTTGGAGACCAGTGCTCTACCAACTGAGCTACTCTCGTATAAATGATTAAAGTTGAGAAAAGGTGCCTCTTTACAAAGACACCTTACTCAATTTTAAAACAATTTTTGCTACTCTACGATTTCAACTACTTGCCCTGCTCCAACAGTTCTTCCTCCTTCTCTAATCGCAAACCTTAACCCTTTATTGATAGCTACTGGATAAATTAAGTGAACATCAATTGTCACGTTATCACCTGGCATAACCATCTCACGTCCTTCTGGTAAATAAATCTCACCAGTTACATCAGTTGTTCTGATATAAAATTGTGGACGGTATTTGTTTTGGAATGGAGTATGTCTTCCTCCTTCTTCTTTTTTCAATACGTAAATCTCAGCTTTGAATTTGGTATGCGGAGTAATTGTTCCCGGCTTAGCGACAACCATTCCTCTTTTAATAGCTTCTTTTTCGATACCTCTTAATAACAAACCAACGTTATCTCCAGCCTCTCCACTATCTAACAATTTCCTAAACATTTCAACACCTGTAACTGTAGATGTTAATGTTTCAGTACCCATCCCTAACAAACTAACTTCGTCGCCAACGTTAATTGTACCTGCTTCAATCTTACCTGTCGCAACTGTACCTCTACCTGTAATAGAAAACACATCCTCAACCGGCATAACAAAAGGCTTATCAACTTCTCTTACTGGAAGTGGAATATAAGAATCAACGGCAGCCATCAATTCGACAACTGTTTTTACCCATTCCTCTTCACCGTTCAATGCACCTAAAGCAGAACCTTGAATAACTGGAGTATTGTCACCATCAAATTTATAGAATGTAAGTAAATCTCTTACTTCCATATCAACCAATTCTAATAATTCTTCATCATCAACCATATCCACTTTATTCAAAAAAACAACGATTTCAGGAACACCAACTTGACGTGCAAGTAAAATATGTTCTCTTGTTTGTGGCATTGGACCATCAGTAGCAGCAACAACTAAAATTGCACCATCCATTTGAGCAGCACCCGTAACCATGTTTTTAACGTAATCCGCGTGACCTGGACAATCTACGTGAGCGTAGTGTCTAGTTTCCGTTTCGTACTCAACATGTGAAGTGTTGATTGTAATACCTCTTTCTTTCTCTTCTGGAGCGTTGTCAATTGTATCAAAATCTCTTACTTCAGCACCAGTGATACTGGACAACACTTTCGTGATTGCAGCAGTTAAGGTTGTTTTACCATGATCTACGTGACCAATAGTTCCAATGTTTACGTGGGGCTTATTCCTTTCGAATTTTTCCTTAGCCATGATGTTTACTATTTAATTATTAATATATCTATTTAACTTTTTCTTACTTATTTATTTATTCGCCAACTACAATTGAGCCAATGACGGGAATTGAACCCGTGACCTCTTCCTTACCAAGGAAGTGCTCTACCGCTGAGCTACATCGGCCAAAATGAATAAAAGAGCGAGAGACCGGATTCGAACCGGCGACCCTCAGCTTGGAAGGCTGACGCTCTAGCCAACTGAGCTACTCTCGCTTTTATTTTATTTGGCTGCATATAACTTAATGTGGGGAAAGAAGGATTCGAACCTACGAAGGCGTAGCCAACAGATTTACAGTCTGTCCTCGTTGACCGCTTGAGTATTTCCCCAAACTTCATTATATACTTTCAATACTTAAAGAACTACGAGTC
>JBLIBC010000004.1:0-26447 GCA_047632015.1 Glaciecola sp. | reverse complement strand
TGATTACTCATTGGTAAGTCTTGAATTTCAAGGAGGTCCTGTTTTAACACACCAACTCTGTACTTTTGTTTTTTAGGTCCCCCAATTTGATCAGTGTACCCATCAGAGAAGGTGTAAATACTGTCTCCTTTTTGGTATGGAATGGATTCTTTGCTAAATAAAACTGTTTCCCTGTTAAAAGGATCAAATCCTATCGGGCGTTTGTTTCCTTTTAATTCAATGATTTCACCATTTCGGATAATGAGTACATTCCTGTTTGCCCCGCTAAATTCTAATGTTTGATTATCATGATCAAGCACACATAATGATAATTCAATTCCGTCCTGAGAAACATCATTTTTATTTTTGTTTAAATACCTTTTAAGGTATTTTGAAAGGGAATTTAATATTTGTTCTGGACTATGTTGATTACGGACAATTACTGTCTCGTTCAATATTATTGTTCCGATGACACTCATTAATGCTCCAGGTACTCCGTGTCCGGTGCAATCCGCACTGGCCCAAAATACTTTGTTAGCGGCAGTGTCTTTATGAGCCCAGTAAAAATCACCACTGACGATGTCTTTAGCGTGGTAGGAAATAAAATGATCCGCAAAAATGTTGTCAAGAATTTTTTGAGGAGGTAATATCGCATCCTGAATTTTTTTAGCATAAGAAATACTATCAATAACTTCCTTGTTACGTGATGTAATTAATTCGCTGGATTTTTCGATGTTTAAATTAGCATCATGGATTGCTTTGTTTTTTTTCTTCATCAAATAAATACTGTATGCTAACAGCACGAAAACCACGATTGATAGCAACACATACATGATGAATTTGTTGTCGCCAGCTTGCCTTTCCTCTTTTACTTGAACCAATAAATCGTCTTTTGATTGTGATTGGTATTTCACCTCCATCTCTGAGAATTGCCGAGTTTTTTCCTGTGAAAACAAAGTGTCCTTTAAATTAGCATGTTCCGTCAAGTACTTATAGGCATTTTCGTAATCATTTTGTTCCTCGCTAATTTTTGATTTTAAATAATATGCTTCGGAAAGTTCTTTGATGGCTTGATACTCTTTACTAATTGCGATGGCTTTAGTTAAATTTACACTAGCATTTTTAAAATCCTGTTCGCTGATGTTAATTTTAGCTTTTAGCAAATAACACTTTGCTAACCCCAGTTTATCTTCTAATT
Organism: Glaciecola sp.; assembly: GCA_047632015.1. Taxonomy (GTDB): domain Bacteria; phylum Bacteroidota; class Bacteroidia; order Flavobacteriales_C; genus JBLIAZ01. Next base: position 25,270 of record JBLIBC010000004.1, on the reverse strand, counting down.
CGTCAAAAAGCTTTTCAGCATAACTTATATAACCAGTGGCTCGTTTTAATTCTCCTTGTAGTACTGATGTTTTCCCAATGTTGTAATTTGAATTCGCTATACCTTGTTTGTCGCGCAGTTTTTCTTGCGTCATTAAAGCCAAGTAATCATATTCCAGTGATTTGTCAAGTTTATTTAATTCCCTAAAAACTAAGGATATTCTGTTGTATAATTCAGCCATTGGAATTTCAACGGAATCTCTTTTGTATATTGATTTTGACTTTTTGTAATAACGTAGGGCAGTCGAGTAGTTTTTTTGAAAATAATGAGTTTGACCTAAATTACTGTAGCTTTCAGCAACACCTCTTTCATTGTTTGTTTCGGTAAAATACTTAATTGCTTGTTGGTGGTTTTCAATAGCTTTAACCATGTCTCCCAAAGCAGCATATATTTTGCCCATTTCGGTATGTGTTTGAGCAATTTTACTTACGTTATTGTACTTTCTATAAAGCGTTAAAGCTTGTTTTAAATGATTTAAGGCAAGGTGTAATTTCCCCTGTTTGAAATCAATCGTTCCTAACATAAGGAGAGATTCAGCATTGCCAGTTCCATATGATAACTGTTTGCTTATTCGGTAAGCCTTATTTGCACTAGCGGCACTTGCTTTAATGTTTACATCGAACAATTCCTCCGCTAAGTGCAGGTGGTTATGGACTAGATTGTTGTCCTTAATTGAAGCGCTAATTACGAGTTTTAAACTATCAATGACGTTTTTATCACGCTGTCCAAATAAGGCTGTAGCACTAAGAGCTGAAAATAAAAAGAAGCATACGTAAACTTTACGACCCATCGTTTCCAAAGTTAATTTTTATATTTTTGAATAAGCAGAGAGGAGTAACCTTTCTTTGCTATTCTTGAAAACTTTTAAGTTTGCTGAAATGACCGTCTTTTTTGATGGTTAGTTGATCATGTGTTCCTTGTTCAATGATATTTCCATGGTCAAGCACAATGATTTTATCAGCGTTTTTTATGGTCGAAAGACGATGTGCAATTACTACCGAAGTCCTGTTTTTCATCAATTTGTTTAATGCGTTTTGAACTAAAGTTTCAGATTCAGAATCTAAAGCGCTTGTAGCTTCATCCAATATTAAAATTACAGGATTTCTCAGAATTGCTCTAGCAATTGCAATTCTTTGGCGTTGCCCTCCGGAAAGTTGTATGCCTCGGTCTCCCACAATGGTTTCAAATCCGTCAGGAAAAGAGGATATGAATTCAAAAGCATTAGCTTGTTTAGCAGCTTCAGTAACTTCATCTCCCGTTGCGTTTGGTCTTCCGTAAAGTATGTTCTCTTTGATGGTTCCTCCCAGAAGAATTACTTCTTGAGGTACATAAGCCATTTGTGACCTTAATTCATTTAAAGTGTATTCATTAGTGCTTTTACCATCAAATATAATTTCACCATCACTTATCTTATAAAATTGAAGAATTAAATTAGCAATGGTAGATTTCCCTCCTCCAGAACTTCCAACTATAGCAAGTTGCTGTCCCTCGTTAATTTCAAATGAAACACCTTTTAATACTTCAACTTCTTTTCTGGAAGGATATGTGAAATGCACATTTTTAAAAGCTAAATTTCCTTTTAGAATGGCGGTGGTTGTTTGCTCTTTTTTTACTTGAACGTCCTCACTGTCATTGTTTATGATGTCCATCAAGTTTTCAGTGGCACCCATGGAATTTTGTATTTTAGTCATTAACTCAGGAACTGAACCTACAGAAGCTCCTAGTAATACAGTCATCATAATGAATTGAAAAAAGCTTTCGCTGTTAATGCCTCCGTTTTCGGGACCAAGCTTCACTAATTCAATTCCTTGCCATATGATAAACACAACGGAGCCAAACAATATAATTAATATAAACCCTATAAATAACCCTCTCCAGATTGCAGCTTTCAAGGCAATCTTTCTGATGTCGGCCACTGCATTTCCGTATCTTTTTATTTCAAAAAATTCGTTGGTAAAGGCTTTTAAACTTTTAATACTCATTAATGCCTCTTCCAAGACATTGTTGGATTCGGCTGATTTATCTTGAGTTTGTTTTGCTAGGGACTTAATGAATTTTCCGAAAAATACAGCTAAAATGGCTACGAATGGAATGACAAGAACCATGGTCAGGGCAAGGCGAGGTGAGGTGTAAATAACTAAAACAAGTGCCAGTACTATGGTGATAATTTGACGAATGAATTCGGCAATAGTGGTGGTAAGCGTTTCACGCACTAATGTAATGTCAGTAGCTATTCTGGAACTTAGTTCTCCACTTTTGTTTTGATCAAAATAACTCAGAGGAGACTTGATTAAAGCTTCAAATGCTCTTTCTCGTAAATCGCGTAAAGTGTTTTGAGTAACTACACTAAACAAGTAAACCCTGAAAAAACTGAATACCGCTTGAATTGGAAGTGCTACAGCAATTATACTTAATACACCATATAATGACTTGATGTCAAACCATTGCCAAGACTCTTCGGTTGACTTTGGGTCCATCCCCAATATTTTACCAAGTAAGTAAGGAATGGCTATTGAAACCAAACTGCTGCACAATAAAAAGAGAAACCCTACAAAATAAGTGCCTTTGTAGGGTGCGATAAAAACCAAAAAACTTTTGGCTTTCTTAATAGTGTTAGGTTTTAGCTTTTTTCGCTTCGTTCTTTTGGCCATAATATTTTGCAAATGTAATTAAACCACATCAAATCACATCAAATCAAATTAAAGCGAATAAAAAATGAGCTTAAAGTTTTTAATAGAATTGTTTTGGGATGAGCAAAAAAGATATATCTTTGTCACCCCTTAAAAGGACTAAAAAGTATTGCTTAAAAATATATTATAATGAAAAGAACATTTCAACCATCCGTAAGAAAAAGAAGAAACAAACATGGTTTTAGAGAAAGGATGGAATCTGCGAACGGTAGAAGAGTACTAGCTAGAAGAAGAGCTAAAGGAAGATCTAAGCTGACAGTTTCAAGCGAAAAGAGACATAAGAGATAGTTATTAAACGTAACTAAGTCGATTCTAAAACTAAAAACCTTATCATGTAGATGGGTTTTTTTTTGTGTTTAAAATTCATCAATTTTTAATTTAAAATGGATTTTATATTTACTTTTTTTGATTTGTTGACTCAAAAATATGGTTGGCCGACTTTGTAATGAAGCCATTAAATTGTTTTCCGTTTATGTTGAATCGCTCTGCAAATTCAACATAACAGGATGGTATTTCATGCGTTTTTTTAGTTGTATCACAAGTTATTGTTACTTTGTCAGCTATGGTACTGGCTTGCTTTAATCCGATTTTATCTGATCCTTTAATAATACCTCCGCTTTTATTTAAAGCAATATTTCCATTACTTAATTGAGTACACAATTGATCAATACTTGTATTGTTTAAACTGTTAACCCTAATTGTGAAGTGATTTACCCTGTATCCGTGGGCATAAATCCATGCTGCATACTCCGATTCTTGGCTTAGTTTTAAATACGACTGATAATCAAACTTCCAAGTTCTTCCGTTTGTCAGTACCTTGTCAGTCACCGTTTTAAAGTTTATACTTTTAAAGCTATTTAATAAAGTTTGCTGAAGTTCTTTTGAAAATTCCTCAAGAATTATTTCACTGATAAAAACCTTCGGTAATAAAGGGTTTTTGATGTTTTCTAAATGGATAGCGTTTAATTTTTTTTCCTCAAAGTGGTATGTCTCACAAGTTTTATAGCCTTCTTTGATAAAAGGTTCAATTAAATAATCGATACCGTATCCTTTCAAATTTAGAGATCGGAAAGCAACGTGGTCATTAAAGTATTCGTAATCGTCCAAATGCAGACTATTCCGAACAAGTTCAGCAGTTGGAGTGACTTGCTGGTAATTGTTCCATAATTGTTCAAAAAAAGGAGTCATGATGTTGGCTTATACAACATGTACGTTTGATTCGATGACAAGGTTTCGATTTCCTTACTAAATAGCTAATTTACCGAACTAAAGTAACAGTCCCAACTCGTTCAGTAACACGAGTGCTGTGAACTTTGACGTATCTAATTTTCCACACATAAACGTCAATTTGAACATCATTACCGTTGAAAGTTCCATCCCATCCTTGACTTATGTTGTCACTTGTAAAAATGATTTCTCCCCATCGGTTAAATATATCCATGTGGAAGTCTTTAATTTTATGACTATAGGCATAAAATACATCATTCAAGCCACCACCTCCAGGAGTAAAAGCATTGGGAATGTAAAGCTCATATATTACATTGATTTTAATTGAATCAGCTACTGGACATTTGTTTTTGTCAAGGTAGGTGAAATGATATGTAATGTCTTCCTCAGCCTCACTGTACTGGTAATTGCAGGACTGGCAGTTTAAATAAGTGGATGGGCTAAACTCATAATCGTAAATATTGGACAAGTTAAGTTCTTGCTTTTCTCCAAAATTTATGGTGTATTCTCTGGCTATGTTTTGTTTGGTAATCGGTATCGCATCTATTTTTACTTCACGATTTTTTACACATCCGTTTTTCATAATGGATACGAAGTAGCTCATGCTTTCGTCAACAGTTAGTATCGGGTTCGAGACAGAAGTGTCACTTATGTTAAGTGCTGGAGTCCACAAGTATTCGTCTCCACCAAAAGCTTGTAGAGTAATGGTATCTTCCATGCAAGTCCTAAGAGGGGTCGCCACAGAATCATCGATTGTATTTACAACAATTTCATAATTTACAACAACACTTCCGCATTCTCCTGTAATGTTTAAAATGTAATTAGTTGATTCGTCTATGTCAAATGTTACAAGGTCACCATTCACCGATATATTAGATGCAGGAGACCATATATAATTAAAATCACTTTGTATGCTTAATGGAAGGGTAGCCGTTTCATTTTCACATATAGTAGCATCGTGTAAATTACCTTTTGGTCGGGCAGCAAGTACATTTACTGTTATTTCTTCTTGTTTAGTACATTTGTTTTCAGATATAATGACGTTGAATGTTGTCGTTGTGTCACCCGTAAATATTTGTTGGTACTCACTGTTATTAACGTTTACAGCTGGTAGCCAAAGAGCAGAAGTTCCTCCTGACACAAACAACGGAACAGTTTCATTTAAACAGACAACAGTGTCGTTAGATGCATCACTTTTAATAATTGTTCGATGGACATCATATGGGATTACCTCTGTTCCGCAAAGACCACTGATTGTTAATTCATAAAGGGTACTTTGGGCAGGGTTGATAATTACAGAATCTCCAGAAAAAGTAAGTCCCACAATAGTATTCCATGAATGTGTAAAGTCGTTTTGAGTTTGAAGAGGGAAGGATATTATGTCACCTTCGCACAACGAATCGGCATGTATTTCTGTAATTGGCCCAGCAGGATTAACAGACACAGTTACCTTTTCAGTAGCAGTACATTGATTTTTCGTGATGACTACATTAAACGTGGTGCTATCATCTCCTATAAACATTGGATTGCTTCCAGTGTTGGAGGTGCCATTAATTGCTGGAGACCACAAATAACTGTCACCACCTGTAACAGTCAAATTAATGGTGTCGCCAAAACATATAGTAGAATCAGGAATGATGGATGGAGTAATGGTTGTCACATCCACATTATAATTTACAAGTGCAGATCCACATAAACCAGTAATTGTAAGCTCATGAGAATTACTGATGCCAGGATAAAAGTACAGGCTATCTGCTGTTACAGTAAGGTCGTTTTGATGGTTCCAAACGTAGTTAAATAGTGGATTTTGATTATAAGGTAGAACTGCTGTGTCACCATCGCAAAGCGAAATGGGGTATATAGCTGCACTTGGTTTTTGACTTAATACAGTTACTATGACATTATCCACTGCAGTGCATCCGTTTTTTGAAATCACGAGATTGAGAGTGATGCTTGTGTCACCTTCATAACTGACAGAGCTACTTGTATTGCTATTTAATAATTCGGAAGCCGGTGTCCACAAATAACTATCGCCACCCGAAGCACTCACTGATATCGTATCACCGGTGCAAATAGTAGTGTCAGGGGAGAGGATAGGTGATATATCGACTACATTAACCTCGTATGTGATAACTGCAGTACCGCAATCTCCTGTAACCGTTAACTCATATTTAGTGCTGTCTCCTGGATAAAAATACAAGCTGTCATTTTTAATGATAGTATTAACAATTGGTGACCATGAATAGATGAAGTCGTTTTGAAGTGGGATAGGAAATGCTGCGGTGTCACCAGGACACATATTAGCACTCATGGTGTCAGCAGCTGGTAAGTGAATTACTTCGATAGGAATAGATAAGGTGTCAGAACATAATTCAGGCCTAGTGATAAATAAGGTAGTATTTATTACTGGGCTAAAAGAAAACGATGTTTGGAAGGAGTTTACTTTTCCAGTCTGCTCGTACCAAATGTAATTGGAAGTTTCCTTCATGATTACTGTAGTGGTGTTTCCCTGACATATCACAGAATCAGCAGAATTTATTGTTGGGATTAATACATCCTTTACTGTGAAGTTCATGGTAGTTGTGTCAGTGCTAGGACAGATGGTTGGATCGTTGACAATTAAAATTACTTGATACTCACCAGGCGTCTCAAAAATTTTCCATGGATTTTCTTCGGTTGAAGTGGTGCCGTCGTGAAATTGCCATTCTATTGTAGTTCCACCATTTGATTCATTGTAAAAATGGATGGTATCGTTTTGACAAACTAAAGTATCCGAAATAGGGTTTATTCTAGCTGTAAGTGTAGAAGCGTCAAATTTAAAAACACCCATGTTGCAATTAGGTGAATTTAATATGGTAGAGTATGCTCCAACAGTGACAGGGAAAGCTGTAGAGGAGCCACATGCAGCACAAACAGCTTGGTAAATAGTTCCTGATTTGTTAAATCTACTAGTTCCTCCATCCACATGCTCAGCGGATCCTGCACTTCCAAAAAAAGTGGAATAATTTAAACCTGTAAAATTTTCTTCAAGGACCATCAAATAAAAGTCGGACCCATCTGTACCGATTTGGTAAGCATCGGACGTTATTGGCAAGCCTGTGGAAGTGCCTCCCGAATAAGGGCTGTTTACCGACCCTGCCCATCCTGAAATGTATATTTTTTTACAATTGTCTACTAAAAAAGCAGAAGGAACAATGTCTGTGATACCAGATCCATTCCCCACAATTGTCGAGGCTTCAAGCGAACTTAAATCACCTGAGTATTTGTGAACAAATGAACCGCTGTTTGGATTGCTGTACGTTCCAGCAGAGATAGGTAAATCTCCTAATGTTTGTCCCATCACATAAACCTTATCATCAATGTCTACTTGAACAAAATAACCTTGATCGTATGCACTACTTCCTATAAAACTAGAGTTTAATAACGAAGAGCCTGAGCTGTTGATTTTCGCTACAAAACCATCAACATCTCCACCTATACTAGTTTGGTTAGCCGATCCCGAAGTTTTAAAGTTGGCACTTTTTGTTCCTCCAGTTAGGTATAAATCTCCTGAGCTATTTGATTGCAACGCGTAAACACCATCAGAAGAACTTCCGCCTAAGTATGAGCTCCATAATACTTGAGATAAATCACTGTTAAGTTTTACAACGCATCCATCGTGACTACCTCCACCATAAGCACTTTGAAAACCATTCACAATTGGTAAGTCAGTAGATGAAGTAGTGGTAGCGATATAGGCATTTCCATCAGTATCCGAAATAACTTCGCCTCTAAAAACGTCTGAATAATTGTGATATAGTCCAGTGGTATAGCCTTCATCATTGAATCCGTCATTTGAAGTTCCACCAAAGTACGTAGAGCCAATTAAGGTAGTTCCATCAGCTGATAATTTGGTAACCACAATGTCGGACCCCTCAAAGTACAGTACATTGTCTACTACGACAGTTGTACCTCCATTGAACGTTTTGTCATAAGCGTTTGCCGACATTGGGAAATCTCTAGAACTTGTAGTTCCGAAAATTATCAATTCATTGTTAGGTGATACAACTAAGCTGTGTGGGTTTTCTAGTTTGCTTCCCCCTAAATACGTAGCGTAAATCAGGTTGTTTCCGTCAGCTGAAAACTTACTAATGCTCATGTCGGTAGGATAAGCAGCATAATTTCCGCTAGGGCCACCTCCAAATGTGCTTTGATAAGCACCGGCTGTTACTGGGTACCCAGTGCCAAAAGCCACTCCGCCTCCAAATGCGTTATCGTCGTTGTCATATGTTGCTGTGAAGCCCCAATTATCGACAGTTGATCCTGAAAAAGTAGCGAAATTTAATATAGGATCAAGGACTAGAGTATCGGCTACGTTGTAATTGTTTACTTGGTAAGTAACCGTATTGTGGTTTAACTGATAAAAAGTACCCACGTTGCCAGCGTTTCTTTTCGACTTATTGTAAGAGAAAGGTCTTTCGTCAGTTATAGAGCCAACGGACGTAATAATTTCAATTTTATTGTTCAATAACTTTAACTCATTGACCCCATCGTAAAGTAATTTGATTTTCTCAGGAGAAGTGTTAGGAGCAATTATGAAATCATATTTAATGTTGTTTCCCTTGCCGTACATGTGAAAATCAATTCCATCATATAAGTTTTTTATCCATAAGTCTTGGTAAGCTTTTACTTTCGAAGCCCATTTGTTTGGATCATTTCCTTTAAAATAATTGTAGTAATGAGTAGCTGGGTTTTTACCGGAAGTGACAGAATTATCGTTGGCACCTAAAAATGTGATGGAAAATGAATGTGAATCAAAGTGTTTTTCTTTAGTATTTGAGTTGCCGTGGGCACCGTGGTGATGGTTGTGTTCGTTATTTCCATGATCATGAATGCTATTTTTTAGCTCATCCAATTGAGCTTTATCATGTAAAACGAATGTGAGTTTATTTTTTTCGATAAAAATAGCTCCATAATTCATTGGAACTTTAAATAAAACTTTGCTTTCAAACTGACCTTTGTTTTCTTGCATTAAAAACCCTGAACCCCACGTCAACGGTGAGATTAAAAGGAATAGAATGAAGATAATATTTGTTTTCAAAGTTTGTTGTTTGTGTAATCAGTAGTCAGCTGGTGTCAAACTAAATTCAAAGAAATATTCTTATATAATGTATAAAACATAAGTGCTCAAAAAGTTACACTTTAATGCACCTCTTATAAAAGTACATCATTATACTATTATAACATCATTTAGTATGGACGGTTGCTTTTGTTCAGGGCTTATTTTACTGTCGGTAAACTATATGTCGTTGTGCTTTAAGATGGGTTAATAACTATTTCCACTTATACAGTCATTGTGAATAAGTTTCTTCACTGGAAAAAAAGGCTTTATTTATATTTGTTCAAGTGTGTTAGTTCATGAGTGAACAGTGATTTAAATTGATTGATTTGAGAAGTAAAGTGTTAAACATATTAAAATACGTCTTTTTCCTTTTGTTAGGGGTTGGGCTGATGATTTATTCGGCTTGGGGGATGAATTTTGACGAGATTCTTGCTAAGGCGAGAACAATGAATTTTTCTTTTTTTATAATTAGTGCGATAATGGCTTTGTTCGCACATTTATCTCGAGCTATTAGATGGAGATACTTGATTCGCTCCTTTGGTTATAACCCAAAGCTTAAAAATGTTTTCCTTTCGGTACTATTCATGTATTTTTCCAATTTAATTATTCCTCGTTCTGGTGAAGTTGCAAGGTGCGGAACATTATATAAGTATGAGAAAATACCAGTTAAAAACTTATTAGGGACGGTAGTTGTTGAGCGTTTAATTGACCTGTTGACCTTGTTATTGGGCACCGCACTATTAATGTTTTTCCAATTTAGTACAGTAAAAGGAATGTATTATAAAGTGCTTGAGAAGCGAAAATTAGTGGGAAATGAAGAGCCCGGGGTGCTTGATTACATTATGGAGTTAGTGACCAGTAAGGGTTTTTTGATAATTCTTGGGGTAGTTTTTCTAGCTACTATTTATGTAGCGTTTCATTTCAGAAAAAAGATAGTAAATACTAAGCTCTTTCAAAAGTTAGTATCATTCAAAGGTGAACTAATTGAAGGTGCTAAGAAAGTATTGAAGTTAAAACAAAAAGCAGCTTTTTTTGGTCATACAGTGTTTATTTGGGGTATGTATTTTGGAATGACCTACATTTGTTTCTTTGCATATGAGCCTACAGCTAGTCTTGGTTTAAGTGCTGGTTTCGCTGTATTTATGGCTGGGAGTTATGGTATGGTAGTTCCAACCAATGGAGGTATTGGAGCATGGCATTTGATGGTTGGATTGGCATTGTCAATATTTGGTGTTTCCGATGGGAATGGTGTAGCGATAGCACAAGTTGCTTTTGCTACTATGACAGCAGCAGTAATATTATACGGTGCAACAGCTGTTGTTATACTGCCTTTTATCAATAAAAACAAAAGTAAGTAATTAAAAAATAAATAAAATAATAATAAAATAAATTTTACTATTATATTTGAGGCCAAATAAAATTTAAAGATGTTAAAATTAGGAGAAAAAGCCCCCAGTTTTTCAGGTAAGAGTCAAGGAGGTAAGTTGGTAGATAGCAACGATTTTTTAGGTAAAAAAGTAATTCTGTTTTTTTACCCAAAAGATAATACACCGGGCTGCACTGCAGAAGCGTGTGATTTAAGAGACAATATTTCGGTGTTAAAAAAAGCTGGTTTTGAAGTGGTTGGAGTAAGCGCCGATTCCGTGGAAAGACATGATAAGTTTGTCGACAAGTTTAATTTACCATTTCCGTTAATTGCGGACGTCGATAAGGAAGTTATAAATGCTTACGGAATTTGGGGTCCTAAAAAGTTCATGGGAAAAGAATACGAAGGAATTCACAGAAAAACATTCATTATTGATGAAAAAGGCAATTTAGAACAGATTTTCGAAAAAGTAAAAACAAAAGCTCACGCCGAGCAAATATTAGCAACATATAAAAAGTAGTATTATGGCAAAAGAAGTAAATAAAGACAAATTAAAAGCGTTGCAAATGACAATGGAGCGCATGGACAAAACGTACGGTAAAGGTGCTGTTATGCGTTTGGGAGATTCTCCAGCATTAGACATTGAAAAAATTTCAACAGGTTCCTTAGGTTTGGATATAGCGTTAGGAATTGGTGGTTTACCAAAAGGTAGAGTAGTTGAAGTATACGGTCCTGAGTCGTCAGGTAAAACAACATTAGCTATTCATGCTATAGCTGAAACTCAAAAAAATGGAGGAATTGCTGCTATCATTGATGCAGAACACGCTTTTGATCAATTTTATGCTGCAAAGTTAGGAGTTGATACGCAGAATTTATTGATCTCTCAGCCAGACAATGGAGAGCAAGCTTTGGAAATTGCAGACAATTTAATTAGTTCAGGAGCGATTGATTTAATTGTTATTGATTCTGTGGCAGCTCTGACTCCGAAAGCTGAAATAGATGGTGAAATGGGAGATTCAAGAATGGGTCTTCACGCTAGGTTGATGTCGCAAGCGTTAAGGAAACTCACATCAACTATTCATAAAACAGGATGTTGTGTAATATTTATCAACCAATTAAGAGAAAAGATTGGGGTTATGTTTGGTAATCCTGAAACAACAACAGGTGGTAATGCTTTAAAGTTTTATGCTTCGGTAAGATTAGATATTCGAAGAATAGGACAAATAAAAAGTGGTGATGAAGTAATTGGTAACAGGACAAGGGTGAAGGTGGTTAAGAATAAGCTTGCACCACCGTTCCGAAAAGCTGAATTTGATATCATGTTTGGAGAAGGTTTTTCTAAAACAGGTGAAATCATTGATTTTGCTGTTGAAAAGAATGTGATTAAAAAATCAGGTTCATGGTTTAGTTATGGTGATACTAAATTAGGACAAGGAAGGGATTCTGTTAAGAATCTTCTTAAAGACAACGAGGAGCTAGCAAATGAGCTTGAGAAAAAAGTTTTAGCAGCATTGGAGGCAGAAGGAAAGTGAATTTAAAAAGTGATTCTACCTTGACAGGATTATGATGTTGAGAAATAAAAAAGACCATCATTATTGATGGTCTTTTTTATTTACAATATTTATTAGATGAGCTCCTGCTATTTTTTGAGCTGATTACATTTTACATTATTTCAGATAAATCACCCAAGCCTTCTCTTATTATTACCGGTTCGCCCGAACTGCAATCAATAATGGTTGAAGGTGCGTTTTGTCCAAATCCACCATCAATTACAATGTCCACATGCTTTGCCATGTTTTCATATATCAATTCCGGGTCTGTAGTATACTCTACAATATCATCACTGTCTTTTAAAGATGCAGTCATGATTGGATTTCCTAATAGTGCCACAATTGCAAGGGCTATGTTGTTACTTGGTATTCTTATTCCAATTGTTTTTTTGCTTTTTCTGAAAATGCCTGGTGATTTTTTACTTGCATTTAAGATAAAAGTAAAAGGTCCTGGTAGTGCTTTTTTCATCAACCGAAAAGTGCTATTCTCTACTTGCTTTGCAAAGTCCGTTAATTCACTCAGGTCCTTACAGACTATTGAAAAGTTGGCTTTGTTTGGTTTAATCCCCCTTAGTTGACAAATTTTTTCAACTGCTTTTTTACTGTTTATATCGCAAGCAAATGCATAAACAGTGTCTGTAGGATATATAATGACTCCACCTTTTTGCAATACCTTCACAACTTGTGAAAGGTTTCTATTGTCAGGATTGTCAGGATGAATTTTAAGAAGCATTTATTTGTTTTATTGTAGTCGTATACGGCATAGGTTTGAAATTGTTTCGAAATTCATTGTGTTTAAAAGATAGGAGTTGAATTTTTGAGGACTTTAATTCCAAACAATCCAGTTTCAATTTTAAATTCAACGCCAATTGCTCGAAGTAGTGGGTCTAAGTCAAAATGTAATCGCAAACCAGGATATTTTTCATGCGCATCATTATTCAACTGAATAAGCGTGGACTCGCTTCTTTTTGTGACAGTTGATATTGTTGTTTTTATTACTTCCTGTTTGATTAAGTGCCTTTCCAAATAAGGGTTAGAGCTAAAAATAAAATTAACAGAAAGGAAGATATTGGCTGCTAAAAATGGAAGGGCAAAATAACCTATAAAATGTATTTTATATTTATTGATGGTTTTATAAAATAGGATTGAAAACAAGCAAAAACTTAGGATTGTTCCAGTCAATTGAATTGGAGTTAAAAAACTATTGAATCCAATTTTACCCAACAAAAACACATTAATTAAGGTTAATGTGAGTGCCCAGAATTTACGAGAACCAATGATATCGAGGTATGTGATTTTTTCTTTTTGTAAATTTGGTTTTCTTTTTATTCTGACCTCGTCTTTATCATTGAGAATTGTCAAGGAGCCTTTAGGGCTTTCGATTCTTAAACTAACCAATACTTCTTGTGCTGTTTTTATTTCATTAAATGTTTCTGTGGCATGTTGACTATTGGATTTGTCAGGATGATGAATTTTTGCCGCATTTCGATAGGCAGTTTTTATTTCAGATAAGCTCGAATCGTCCTTTAGTTTTAACAACTTCAGGTAGTATTTTAGTTTATCTTTGTTCATTTCAACTGTAAAGTTAATAAAGGTTATGCTCAAACAACATCTAAAAATCATTTTGGCATCTAAATCTCCAAGAAGACAAGAGTTATTAAAAGGAATAGGAGTGCAGTTTGATATCGAGACTAGGGATGTTTTGGAAGATTATGGAGACGAAATGAATATTTATGAAGTCCCTGTTTATTTGTCAAAATTAAAATCTGGACCGTTTTTAACAGATAAGTATAAGGGTTTGGCGGTAATTACTTCAGACACTGTTGTTATAATAGAAGGAGAAATACTTGAAAAACCCAAAAGCGAGGAGGATGCTGTGAAAATGATTAGAAAGCTTTCGGGTAAAACGCATGAGGTGGTGACAGGGGTTTCGGTTTTAATAAATGGCATAAACAATACGTTTTCCAATGTGACAAAAGTGACATTTGACGAGGTTTCGGCTGTTGAAGCTGAATACTATGTGAAATCTTTTAAACCTTTAGATAAAGCAGGTTCATACGGTATTCAAGAATGGATTGGTTATACAAAGATTGCCAAGATTGATGGTTGTTATTACAATGTGATGGGCTTACCGCTGCGAGACTTATATAAAAAATTAATTGAGTTAAACGTTATTCAATGCTATGACTCCTGAGGATCATACTCAAAAGAATTAAAATAAGCTAGGAGCATTTTAGTGAGCCAGGGAATACCGTTGCATTTAACAATATGTTTTAAGCCAATTGATTGCCCTGTGTTTTTTAACGAAAAACTGCACAGGAACTTGAGGTTTAAAAATCTTACACCAAATTACCAACAGTTGTTTTTGAAATTTAGACCTTATCAAAACGGCAATTGATTTCGCAGTGTAGAACCTATTATGACTAATCATTTGTTTTATGTTTTCAGTTGAGCCATAGATCCTTGAAATATCAAGTAAAAGAGGTTTCTCTTCACCATTGCATAAATAATCCAACTGCAAGCCCTGCTCAAGGATGTATGGCTCTTTGAAAGCTGAAGGAGTTATTAACTTATTGACAATAATACCGTTTTCTAAAATTTTAATTCTGGAGGTTGTAGTACTGCTGGACATATTTCAAATATTTTGTAATAAAAATATGAAATTCATGTGCTGAATTAATTTCTTACTTTTTTAGTTTTCAACTGTATGCTGATGATAACCATAATTTTTCGCCCACGATATTCCGTGGCTTCCCTTTGATTTTAAGGAATAGTTTTCTATTTTTCAAGAGAATTAATAAAATTGAATATAATGATCAACAATTCAGCTAAAGCTTTACAAGAAGTACTAGATCATCAAGAAGAAATGATTGTGCGGTTTAATGCTAAAGGTATAATGACCTACGTAAATGACAGTTATTGTAAGATATATCAAGATAAAGCACAAGACTTACTAGGTAATCATATTAATAAATTTATAACAAAAGAAGAGGTAGGGATGACTTGGGAAGTGTTAAGTACCTTGACGATAGACAATCCTATTTTGAGTGGAGTTAGAGAATTTGTTAATCCTGACGGAAGTCCCGGGTACCACGAATGGGTTACAAAAGCAGTTTTTAATAGTAAAAGTGAGGTGACAGATTATCAATCGGTTGGGCGAGATGTTACAGAAAGAATGGATAAAGAGAATAAGTTAAGTGAAAGCAAAGAAAATTTGATTTTAGGACTGCAATTTGCCGGTGCCGGAGAGTTTAATTGTTTGGTTGAAGACAATGTGTTTAATTTTTCGTTAGAAGTGCTTAATATATTAGGAGTGCAACCATCTGGATTTGGTGGTGATTTTGAAGCGTATTTAGATTTTATTCCAGGGGAAGGTAGGGCGGTTGTTCGTGCTTTAATTTTTGATTACATCCAGAATCCACGCCCTGGCGTTTTTGAATATGAACATCAGTTTATAAAAAGAGATACGGGCGAAAAGCGATGGTTAATGGTGAGATGCAAGTCGCGCATGGGTAAAGATGGAAAGCCTGAGTCGTTTGCTGGAATTTGCATTGATATAACAAGTAGAAAAAAGGAACAAGAGGATATTGAAAAGCAAAAAGAAAATTTATCACTTGGTTTAGGTGCGGCAAAAATTGGAGAATTTGAATGGGCAATCAATTCCAATACTACTTTATTTTCTGATATGATTTACGAAATATTTGGAGTACCAAAAGGAGATATGGATCATACGTTAGAAGGTTTTGTCTCCTTGATTCCGGTAGATGGACGAGATCGAGTCCGAGATATTATTTTCTATCATATGGAAAATCAAATTAAAGACATGTTGGTTTTTGATAATCAAATTTTACGGCCATCAGGAGAGTTGATATGGATTGAAAACAGGTGTCATTTGACGTTTGATGATAATGGTGGACCATTAAGGTTTTCAGGTGTAATAATTGACGTTACAAAAAAGAAAATAGAAGAAGTTAAGTTAGCTGAAAGTAGAAAGAATTTGTCATTAGCAATGGAATCCGCTAAAGTAGGAGAGTTTGAATTTTTCATAAAGGATAGTTATACAAAATGGACAGATGAGATTTATACCATGTTTTCAATAGACAAGGCTACTCATGAACCGATTTTGGAAAATTACTTAAATTATATACCTGAGTACGATCGCCAAAGAATAGCATTGCTCATTCAAGATTACATTGAAAACCCAGATGGGCAAATATTCCTTTATGAGCACGAAATGGATTTGCCTGACGGTCGAAAAATTTGGGTTCAAGTGCGCGCAGATTTACATTGTCATTCAGATGGTAGTCCTCATTATTTTTCAGGAATTGCCATTGATGTTACTGAAAAGAAATTAGCAGAACTTCAGTTGAAAAATGCATTTGATGAAGTTAATAAATTGAAGAAACAGCTAGAGCGTGAAAACACTTATTTAAAGGAAGAAATTGCTTTTACGTATAATTATGAAAACTTGATTTACGGTAGCGCTCAGTTTGGCGAGGTATTGTCTGAAGTTGAGCGAGTTGCTCCCACGGATGCAACCGTCTTAATTTCTGGAGAAACTGGTACTGGTAAGGAATTGATTGCACGAGCTATTCATAATACTGGGTTTCGGAAAGACAAACCTTTGATTAAGGTCAATTGTGCTGCTATTCCTAGAGAGTTAATTGAGAGCGAATTGTTTGGTCATGAAAAGGGTTCGTTCACTGGAGCTATAAAAAACAAATTGGGAAAATTTGAATTGGCGGATGGGGGAACTATATTTTTAGATGAGATTGGTGAGATGCCTCTTGATCTTCAGCCAAAATTACTGCGTGCTTTGCAGGAAGGAGAAATAGAAAGAGTTGGGAGTGAAAAGACATTGAAAGTAGACGTTCGGGTAATAGCAGCTACAAACCGGGTGCTTAAAAAGGAGTCTGACGAGGGTAACTTTAGGAAAGACCTGTACTTTAGGCTAAACGTTTTTCCAATAAAAATACCACCATTAAGAGATCGTGTGGAAGATATTCCTATTCTTGTGGATTATTTTGTCAAAAAATATTCAAAGAAATATGGTAAGGTGATCAAGTTTATTCCTGATTCAACCTTAGCTAAAATGAAAGATTATGAATGGCAAGGGAATGTGCGAGAGCTCGAGAATTCAGTTGAAAGGGCTATTATTCAGGCCAGTGGAGATGTGTTAAATTTCATTGGTTTTGAAGGTGCTGATGGAGCTGGAAAATCCAAGAAGGTTAGAGCTATTGATAATATGAAATCGTTATCCCTAGGTGATGTTCAGAAAGACCACATAATGCGTTTATTGAAAGAGTGTGAATGGAAAATTGGTGGCAAAAATGGAGCTGCAGAAAAGCTAGATTTAAAACCAAGTACCTTACGAGATAAAATGAAGAAATTTAATCTTGTAAGGCCGGTATAAGTTCTTTTTTGAGACGGAATACCGTGGCTTTTAAAAACCAAACAAATACTACACGGTATACCGTGTAGTATTGCCACTCCAAATATTAATAGTGTAAAATTAAGTACTTGAAAAACAATGATATATATATGTGTGTGTGGTTTGGCACACAGGTTGTCTTTAAATAACTGACACTGACTATTTACATTTTGACTAAAATAGAATTTTTATAAACGCATAATAACCGCAAACAATCACATGTCAAACAATAGAAAATTTTTAATAGTTGAAAAAAACCTCATCAAAGCAATGAGGATGGAGAAAATGTTGAAAGATTCTGGAGCAGAAAGTATTGGTATAGCAACTGACTATGTGACATCCATGTTATTAATTAAAGATCAAACACCTGATGTCGTATTCATTAACCCTAATTTAACCTTAGAAGGCGAAGGATTAGGTGTTGCAAATGAAATACAGTTAGTAGCTGAATGTGACATATTTATTTTTACTGCTGAACTGTCAGATGTGCTTAAGGAAAGGTTTTTAGTCGCTCATTCTTATGTTTTTGTGATGGAAACAGATGATGAATGCCTGAAAAGCGCCTTGGTAAATGATCAAACGAGTAGCAGTTTCGTTAAAGGAGGAAATCTTGTAGGAAAATAGCCGGTTGTTTATACTAGCAGGTTACACCCTCTTGCTAGGCTGTGATCGAGGCGACCTTTCACATCAAAAGTTCCGTCAGGAAATATTTCACCCAAGTCATCTGTACCTATAAAACTACATGAGTTAAGATTAGCGAGATCAATTACATTAATAGCTCCTTTTCCAATTGTTGAAACTGACATAGGATCAGTTACGTCTCGAGCCAATGTTTTCATCCAAGGTGGGCATTGGAAATTTTCATCAGTTAAATAGGCTTGAGACAACAATTCAGTCATTCCATATTCAGAATGTATTTTCGATATATCCAGCCCTTTTTGTAATGTCTCATGTAACTCTTGACGAATTAGCTCTTTTCGCATTCCTTTCATCCCACCTGTTTCAATCACTTTTGTGTTTTTTAATTGAATCTTACTTTCGGCCAATTCTAATAGCGCAAAAGAAACGCCAATCAAAATTTTTGGTGCAGGGTCATTTGTTAAGTAATCGAGCGTTTCACTATTTAGCTTCTTATAAAAACCGCTTTTAATTCCATTGCTGTTTTTAATTAAATCATTAACCATATACACCAGCGAAGAATCATCTCTTTCCATGTAGGAAGGGAGTAGAGCAATAATGCTTACTTTTTCATAATTAGGAAAAAACATTTTGAATCCTTTTGAAAAACTAGTTTTGTAGATGGACAAGTCAGTTAAATGATGTTTACTTGTACTGTGACTCATAGTTCCGCTGCTGCTAAAACTTTTTAATATCTCCTTGTTGCCACAGATCACCTGTTGAGTTTTAAAAAAAGCAATGGGTAAAAAAGGAATGTCAAGTAGTTTTTTGACCTGGTCAGGAGTTTTCAATATAAGTTGGCAAAACTCCCTGTAGACATTATTTTCTTTGTATTGATATCGATAAACCTCCAAAGCAAGCAGTTCAAAATCATTGGTGTTTTTTATCTTAAAAATGGCTTTTATTAGCTTGTCGTACATGGGAATATAAAGTTATCAAGAAATTGAAAAACTTTTAGACCTTTTGGTAATTATTCAGTTCTATTTGTTTCTTTTACGATAACTTTGCGTCAACGAACCAATACTTAAAATTTGCCCTGAATTATGAGTGATCCAATAAAGCATGAATGCGGTGTTGTACTGATTAGAATGAGGAAGCCCCTCGAGTACTATCAAGAGAAATACGGCACCAGTTTATACGGTTTGCAAAAACTGTATTTACTTATGGAAAAGCAGCATAACAGAGGGCAAGATGGTGCTGGAGTTGCTACTGTTAAGCTAGATATGGAACCTGGAAAAAGGTACATATCAAGGTACAGAAGTAACAGTAATCAACCTATTAAGGATGTCTTCGCAAAGATTAACAGCAAGTTTAAGGAACTAGAGAAGGAGGATCCTGAAAAGTTAAAAGATGCTCAATGGATGAAGGAGAATATCAGTTTCACTGGTGAAGTGCTATTAGGTCATTTACGTTACGGAACATTTGGTGGAAATTCAGTGGAACATTGTCATCCGTTTTTGCGTCAAAATAACTGGAAAACAAGAAATTTAGTACTAGCTGGTAACTTTAACTTAACCAACGTAGAGGAATTATTTAATTTGCTTTTGTCAATTGGTCAGCATCCAAAGGAAAAATCCGACACTGTTACTGTAATGGAAAAAATTGGTCATTTCATGGATTTGGAAAACCAAGATTTGTTTGAAGAGTACAAAAAACAAGGAGTTGACAACGCTAAAATATCTGATAAAATTGCAGACAACATAGATGTAAGAAAAGTACTTGATAGGGCGTCTAGTGATTTTGACGGAGGTTACGTGATGTGTGGTATGCTTGGACATGGTGATGCTTTTGCATTACGTGATCCTAATGGAATCAGACCCGCATTTTGGTATGCTGATGATGAGTTTGTAGTTGTTGCTAGTGAACGACCAGCTTTGCAAACAGCTTTTAACATCAAAAGTGATCAAGTAAATAGTTTAGATCCTGGACATGCTATGATCATTAAAAAGGATGGTAGTTACGCAGTGGAGAAAGTTAGAACACCGCGAGAAAGAAAAGAATGTTCGTTTGAAAGAATTTATTTCTCAAGAGGTGGAGATGCTGATATTTATAAAGAGAGGAAAAAACTAGGGAAGTATTTAGTTCCCGGTATATTGAAGTCGGTAAATTTCGAATATGATAACACTGTCTTTTCGTATATCCCTAACACTGCTGAATCATCATATTACGGGATGATTGCGGGATTAAACACGGAACTACATAAAAGCCAAAAGGAGGCTATTCTGGCTTTAGGGAATGAGTTGAGCGAAGAAAAAATTGATGCTATTTTTAAAACGGAAATAAGAGCTGAAAAAATACCAATTAAAGATGCTAAACTAAGGACGTTTATTTCACAGGATAGTGGACGGGATGATTTAGTAGCTCATGTATATGATTCCGTGTATGGAGTTGTGGAAAGAGGTCAAGATAATTTGGTTTTAATTGATGATT
Organism: Glaciecola sp.; assembly: GCA_047632015.1. Taxonomy (GTDB): domain Bacteria; phylum Bacteroidota; class Bacteroidia; order Flavobacteriales_C; genus JBLIAZ01. The sequence continues at coordinate 4,758 of JBLIBC010000004.1, read as the reverse complement.
CAATTGTAAGAGGAACTACTTTGAAAAAAAGTATTCTTAGAATTATGGACAGGTTAGGGCCTAAAAAAATAGTGATTGTATCCTCTGCGCCTCAAATAAGGTATCCAGATTGTTATGGAATAGACATGGCAAGGCTTGGTGATTTTATTGCATTTCAGGCAGCTGTTGAACTGTTGAATGACAAAGGGATGTCAAACGTAGTGAATGAAGTATATAAAAAATGCAAAGATCAAGTTGGTATTCCTAAGGAAAAGGTGGTCAATTATGTGAAAGACATTTATGCACCTCATACCGCCGAAGAAATATCAAAGAAGATTTCAGAATTATTAACTCCTGAGGATTTAAATGCTGAAGTAGATATCATTTATCAAAGCATTGAGATGCTTCATAAAGCATGTCCAGAACATACAGGTGATTGGTATTTCACAGGTGATTATCCAACGTATGGAGGTAACAGGGTAGTAAACTTATCTTTTATCAATTACGTGGAAAAAAATGACGCAAGAGCTTATTGATTTCACTTGAAAATTTTAATTGAAATTAAGTGAGAGGTCAATCTATTGTAGCTGAATAGGTGATCAATTTAGATATTGTATTGCCAAATAAGCAACGTGGATGACCTTATTTTATCTTTAGAGCTCCATACTTTAAAATACAGTAAATAGCTCGAAACCCATCCATAGCACCAATTTTTTTACCGTCTTCATAGGTTCTCCCATAATATGAAATTCCTACTTCATAAATTCTGATTTTTGGAATTCTAGATATTTTAGCAGTCACTTCAGGTTCAAACCCAAATCTGTTTTCGTTCAGTTTTAAGGATTTAATGTGTTCCGATTTAAACAACTTATAACAAGTTTCCATATCCGTTAAATTCATGTTGGAAAACATGTTGGATAAGGATGTAAGAAACCTATTTCCTATCGTGTGCCAAAAAAACAAAATTCTGTGTGGGTTACTCCCCATGAATCTTGAGCCATAAACCACATCAGCAAACCCGTCTAACATTGGTTTTAATAGCCTATTGTATTCACTAGGGTCGTATTCTAAATCGGCATCTTGAATGATTACCGCATCTCCAGTCGCTTCTTTAATTCCGCGATGTAAAGCAGCTCCTTTTCCCATGTTTTTATCCTGATCAAAATATTTGATGTTTAAATCAGGGTTTTTATCCTTGTAGGTTTTTACAGCATCCTTGGTGTTGTCTTTTGAACAATCATTCACGATAATCAATTCCTTTTGAATGGAATTTAATAATTCCACATCACGTACCTTATCCAAAATTAAATGGATGGTTTTCTCTTCGTTGTATGCAGGTATTATAATTGATAAAGTTTTCATTTTACTGGCTATTTTCAGTCCTCAATACTGGCTATTTTAGCACAGCATTAAAGTATTAATCACTTGGCTTGTTTTATTTTTCTCTTACTCTCAATATTATTGATCAACCACACCGCATCTTCATATAAAGCAGAATCAAGGGAAATTCCTTTTGTATCTCCTTTTTTCCTAATTTGAGCAATCCATAGTGAATCAAAGCTAATAGTTTTAATCATTTCTGCCACTTGTATTTCAAAGTTTGTTTCAGTTTGATCGTCCGCGCTCTTTATGATTTCTTCACGTGAATAAACTTGAGCAGAAGTAGGCACATTTAACACATATAAGCTATCAAATTTCACTTCGTTAAACGACAGCCAATAATTCCTTGAAGTGTGATTTACCTTGTGCCAAAATTCGTTATATCCTGCTGGACTATTACCCGAATACCCATTAATTACTTTTATGTTGTTTTCCTGTGAAGCAAGCATTGCACTTATTTGATAAACATATGATGGGTATTGTGTCATTTCAGGTTCATATGTAACAACAGAACCTTCGGGTAGATTATTCATTGTTTTTTGCATAGGAATTAGTAAATCTTGCGCTTCCTGTTTTTCATGTCTGGAAACATTTTCTAAAGTGGAATAATTATCCAGTGTAAGTACACAAGCAAAAATTAAAAACAAGAAGGAGTTTTTAATGCTGTGCTTGTTAAAAAGCAGGGAAAAAACGTAGGACGCTCCAATAGCAAAAAACAATAGTTCTACATTGATTATTCTAGCCATGGATCTCATTGCGGAGTAACCAGGAAGGGAATAAACAAAGAAATACAAGGATTTATCACCAATTTTTAAGAATAAAAGAAAGGTGCAAACACCACATATAAACAAACCAGTCATTGCAGAGCTTACATGTTTTTTTGACCATTTTTTATATCCAATAACTACGAAGCAAATCATGACACTAAGCATAGCAATTCCACCAGGGAAAATTTCAAATTCCCATCGGTTTTGAACAGTACTTCCTACCGATGACAAATAGCTCCATAAAGGAGTACTGTTGCCTGTCATAAAGTAAGATTGTAATGTTGGTAATGTTTCAAGTACTCCATCGTAAGGTTCTTTACCATTATTTTTTGAATGTTTTAAGTATGGAATTATTAACCATGCTAAAAGTGATACGTTAACTATTAATCCAAATGCTATTTGTTTTAGCCAGCTTCTTGACTTGATTTGTTCTTTCAGTATTTTAAATTGATCTATCGCTATGTACGTCAGGTATATCATTAAAGGTACTATGAGTAAAAAGCCCAAGTAAATACCACAATAAATTTGGTAAACAACAAAGAATACTGTCCAAAAAAAATGTTTTGAACTCAATGACTTATGAAACTTGAGGGCCATTAAAAATGCCAATGGAATTCCAAACCGAGGAAACATTTGGGCATGTGCTAGTTGCGAAACAAGTGCAAGTGAAAAAGCAAAAATCATTGCTCCAAGAACAGCTGAATAATAATTTTTTGTCAAATACTTCAAGAATAGATAAGCACTTAAGTAATTTAATAGTGATACCATTACAAACCACCATTGGTAGGATAGAAATATATCCATGCCCACAAATCGGAAAAAGCCATAAATGGGTGTAGAGCCTAACAGGTTGTCCGAATAAGTGAGCATTTGTTTAGCAGGGTACATAAACGGAGCATCCCAATAGGACTCTGTCAATTGAAATGTTAAGAATTTATATGAATGTTCTAAAAAGTATAAATTTAAACGCCCATCTCCTAAATCACCAGGATAGTGACTGAAGGAAAAACCTACTACTGGGAGAACAATAAAATAAAGCCCAAGGAACAGTCCAGTAAAAAAAAATAAATATTCATTTTTTAATAAAGACTTCATTTACTTCTTAATTTATATTTCCAAATATACAAACACTATTTATTTTTTGAAAAATATCAGTAGTGAAATCATAAGGGATGTTATTACTTGTAAGTGTTCAGTTTAAAACAATGATCTCAATATGTGAAGTTTTGATTTCTTTTACTATTGCCAATTAATTAGGAAAGAACTTTCTTGGAAGAAATATTACACTAAATTTTATTTTGGGAGGAGTTAGCAAAAATGAATCATTAAACTTGCTTATTATTTTGATGCATTATTGAAAGTTGTTACCATGAAAATCCTGTTGTCTTTTTTTAAGTACATCATATATGAAGTAGCAATAGTTTTCGCACTCATACTTTTGCTAAACAATTATGTTGGGAATGCAGAGGAAACCATAAATGCTGACGGAATAGGTTATTATGAATATTTACCGTCGATATTAATTCATCATGATCTTTATCGAAAAGGTGATCCAGTAAATAAAACCTCTATAAAGAATAATAGGATTGACTCAACTGGAGTATATGTGGAATATGATGGTTACAAGGTTAATAAATACCCATGTGGTACTGCGTTACTCCAACTACCTTTCTTTGTGTACACTTATCTCTCTTCGGAACGCTCAGGAGATATGCTTGATGGATATCAACGCCCATTTCAAAGGACAGTTTTTCATGCAGCAATTTTCTATTTGTTTTTTGTCCTCTTGTTTTTGAAAAAGATTCTTACTTTATATGACGTTAAAACACACGTAATTGTTTTTTGTCAATTTATACTTGTCATGGGCACCTCCGTCACTCATTACGTCAATTACGATGCTGCTTTTAGTCATGTTTATTCTCTTTTTGCAATTACAGTTTTCATTTACTACATGAAACTGTACATGCGTGATAAAAGCATGCTCCAACTTGCCGTCGCTTCATTTTTTTTAGGTCTAATTTTTATCTTGCGACAACCAAACATACTAGTTGTTTTGTTTGTACCCTTCTTAGCTGGTTCAAGAAATAACTTTATTGATTTATTAAAATCACTTTTCGGAAACTTAAGAAGCCTAGCACTAAGTGTGTTTTTGTTTTTTGGAGTGCTGTCAATTCAATCGTTGCTTTGGTATTTACAAACAGGTCATTTGTTCATTTATTCTTATCAAGGCGAAACTTTTGATTTCTTGAATCCACATTTTATCGATGTCCTATTCAGCTATAGGAAAGGGTTTTTTATATATACTCCTATCATGTTAATAGCCGCATTAAGCATGGGTTGGTATGCGTACAAAAAACATCATTTTTTGCTGTTAACTTGGTTTGGCTTTTTTGTATTACTAACTTATTTTCTTTCCTCATGGTGGTCCTGGTACTATGGATGTAGTTTTGGATTAAGAGCTTACGTTGATTACTACGTACTGTTCTTAATTCCGTTTGCTGTAATGCTAAATGGGGTTTCGAAATTGTTTAGATTTTTGATTATTGGCTTATCATTATTCACGGTACCATTAAATTTGATTCAAACTTATCAGTACAATAGATATATTCTTCATTGGATAGACATGGATAAG
>JBLIBC010000003.1:0-28595 GCA_047632015.1 Glaciecola sp. | reverse complement strand
TCGTCCAATAATTTACTAATGGATTGTGCAATTTCACTCTCGTTATTGGACTTTATAAAATGACCAAATTTGGTTACAAAGTTGGCAAATTGATCAAACTTTTCTGGAGATGGCTTGTCGTGAATTCTGTAAACAAACGTTTTCGGTTTACTCGCTTTTCCAATGTATGTAGCCACACTCCTGTTGGCAAGCAACATGAATTCCTCAATCAATTTGTTGGCGTCTTTACTTTCTTTAAAGTACACTCCTGTTGGCGCTCCATTTTCGTCTAAATTAAACTTCACCTCCACCCTATCAAAAGTTAACCCTCCTTTGGATAATCGTTGTTTGCGTAATTTTTTTGCTAGTCCGTCCAATAACAAAACCTCTGTTTTTAATGGTCCGTTCTCTCCTTCAATAATGGCTTGAGCATCCTCGTATGCAAATCGTTGATCAGAATAAATGGTAGTTCGTCCATACCATTCATTAAGTACTTGAGCGTCTTCCGTCATTTCAAACACAGCTGAAAAACAAAACTTTTCCTCGTGTGGACGTAAACTACATACGCCATTTGAAAGCTTTTCTGGAAGCATTGGAATCACCCTATCCACTAAATAAACGGACGTGGCTCTGTTAAAAGCTTCCTCATCCAAAATACTTCCTTCGGGAACATAATGAGACACGTCGGCAATGTGAACTCCTATTTCATAATTACCATTTTCCAATTTTTTCACTGACAAAGCATCGTCAAAATCCTTCGCATCATGCGGATCAATAGTAAATGTTGTAATGTCTCTAAAATCACGTCGTTTCGCAATTTCCGCTTTGTCTAATTGCACTGAAATTTTATCGGCTTCCTTTTCCACATGAGCTGGAAACTCTAATGGTAATTCGTATTCAAACAAAATAGAGTTCATCACTACATCGTTGTCATCCGCATCTCCCAATATTTTTACTATTCGTCCAAAAGGATTTTTAGAATTTTTAGGCCAGTCTGCTATTTCAGCAATTACTTTTTGACCTTCTTTCGCCCCTTTCAATTTAGCAAGTGGAATAAAAAAGTCCACATTCATTTTTTGACTGTCGGCAATAAAAAAAGCATACTTAGCGCTTATTTCAACCCTGCCTATAAACTGTGTTTTCTTACGCTCTACAATTTCAATAACCTGACCTTCCAATTTTTTTCGACTGGAAGGAATTACTCTGATTTTAACTACATCACCATGTAAAGCTTGGTTCAAGTTTTTAGCATGTATAAACACGTCCTCGTCTTGGTCCTCGCAAATTATAAATGCGGATCCTGAAGCAATTGCTGCTACTTGACCAACAAGTAATTCCTCTACAATGTTCAAGGCGTATTTGCCGAACGAACGTTCAATAATTACTTCTTGAAAAGCTAATTCATCTAAAATATTAGAAATTTTTCGCCTCCTATCTGGATCAGAAATTTTTAAATAACCTGCGATTTGCTTGTAGTTTAACGTTTTAGTTGAATGCTTGTTAAAGATTTTTGCGATTTGTTCCTTTAGTGGCAATCCATCATATGGATTCTTTTGTGATCGTTCTTCACGATCTCCTTCCCTCCTTTGTTTTCCTCCGTGCTTGTTTCCTTTGCTCGGGTTTCTCTTTTTTGACATGAGGTAAATATACTCAAACCACATAGCTTTTAGGGAATTTCGAAGAAGATTATTTTTCTGTTATCAAGGCGAAAAACTCAAGCATAGACTTAGCTACGGTTTTGTTTTTTAACGCAGACAAAAGAGAAATAAACGAGTGGAAAAACCTATGTGGATTGAGTAAATGGTCAAACTGATTATCTATCTGACTGAATTTAAAAAGCAATTGTTACATCAACTACTTGAGCAAACTAATCCGAACTTTCCGCTTTTTTAATCGACTGTTGTTTAAGCTATCAATTAATTGATTTGCCTTGGCTTGTGGAACTGCTACAAACACACAATCCTGCTTAAGCTCAATTATTCCTAACTCATCTTTTTTTAATCCTCCTTGCTTAAAAAATAAACCTGCTACATCACCTTTGGAAATTTTGTCTTTTCGCCCACCAGTCACATACAGGGTAGCCCATTTACTACTCGTCATTGGTTTCCCTTTTTCCAGATTTTCTTCCGCTACTCCTTTGATAAAATCGGGCAAACGTTGTTGTTTTTCCTTTAAAATGTAAGCAGTCCCTTCGGAATTCATTCTGGCAGTCCTTCCGTTTCTGTGAATGAACTCGTCTTGTTTAAACGGCATTTCAAAATGAATAATGAAATCCATTTCAGGCACATCAATTCCTCTAGCCGCCAAATCGGTTGCTAATAAAATTTTATGGGTTCCATTTCTGAATTTGATCAAAGCTCTTTCCCTGTCCACTTGTTCTAGCCCGCCGTAAAAGCACCCGTGATCAATGCCTGCATCATATAGATAATCACTCACTGTTTGAATGCTGTCTTTTAAATTACAAAAAACTATTCCTGTACCCTTCCCAACATGACTTAATAACCCCGCTAATGTGGCTAATTTGCTTCCCGAAGAAACTATAATTTTAAGTTGAAGCTTAGCTTCTAATTGGTCTTTCTTTATGTTCAAATAATTCAAATTTTCAGGGTTTTTAAGACCTACAAAACCTGGAATACTTACTTTTTGAGTGGCTGAGGTAAGGATTCTTTTTTCAAGACTTGGTAAAGCCTCTACAATTTCTTTCATCTCCTTTTCAAAACCAACTTCTAAAGACTTATCAAATTCGTCTAAAATTAATGTTTTAATACCACGTGTGATGAAGCTATTTTTTCGAAAATGATCTGCAATTCGCCCCGGAGTGCCGATTAATATCGTTGGAGGTTGTATTAAATCCAGCTTATCTTTAAATCCTGATCGTCCACCATATATTGCGTTTACTTTATATCCACTTCCCATTTCCCGCGTCACCTGTTCAATTTGAACAGCCAACTCTCTTGATGGCACTAAAATCAATACTTGCACCTGATTATAATCAGGGTCTAACGCCTCAATTACAGGTAGTAAAAATGCCAATGTTTTTCCTGTCCCCGTGGGCGATAGTAGCACGATATCTTTGCTAGACGAAATTACTTTTCCAGCTTGCTTTTGCATTTTGTTTAGCTCTTCAATACCCAGTTTAGCTAATATCTCGCGTTGACTCTTTTTTTGTGACATGGTTGCAAAGGTAAGTTAAAGCCTGACAATTGCTTGGTATTTATAATTGAACTCAGTACTCACATAATTTTCATTTTTTTCCTCACTCATTTTATCTACTTTTAGAGCCTTCAAAAACCTACAATAGATGTCTCAAAAAAAACTGTTTTTAATTGATGCTTTTGCCATCATTTACCGATCATATTTTGCATTTGGTAACAACCAACGATATAATTCTGCAGGATTAAATACCTCAGCAATGTTGGGGTTTACTAACACCATTGTAGAGGTTCTAAGAAGAGAAAACCCAACACACATTGGAGTAGTATTTGATTCACCAGGGAAAACTTTTAGAGAAGATATATTTCCTCCCTACAAAGCGCATCGGGAGGAAATGCCAGAGGACATCCGAAATTCCATTCCATACATCAAAAAAATAATTGAAGCAATGGATATTCCGCTCATTGCAAAACCAGGTTTTGAGGCTGACGATATCATAGGGACCATGGCTAAAACGGCAGAAAAGGAAGGGTTTACCACTTTCATGATGACTCCAGACAAAGATTTTGCTCAGTTGGTAAGTGACAACATTTTCATGTACAAACCTGGGCGAGGTGGAAATCCCGCTGAAAAATGGGGCGTCCGCGAAGTGCAAGAAAAATTTGAAATTCACCACCCTGAACAAGTAATTGACATCCTAGGTTTGTGGGGCGATGCAGCAGACAACATACCTGGTATTCCTGGTATTGGAGAAAAAACATCAAAAAAATTAATTAGCAAATACGGCACCGTAGAAAACCTGATTGAAGCGGCCGAAATGGACCTAAAAGGAAAGCAGCGTGAGAACGTAATTAAATTTGCAGCGCAAGGATTACTGTCCAAAGAATTAGCAACTATTGTATTAGATGTACCTTTAGATTATTCCTTTGACGATCTTAAAAAATCACCTTTCAAGAAAGATGAATTACTTGAACTGTTTACTGAATTAGAATTTCGGGGATTGGCGCAAAGGGTATTTGATCAAGACGTGCATACTTCGTCTACCCGACCTGTAGGAAGCCCAGCTCCGGTAACTACAATCCCTCCAGTCAAAAAAAATGCGCCGGTTGATCTGTTTAACCAACCTGAAATTTCAGAAAACCCAACGGAATCAGTAGCCGAACCAGTACAAGAATTCAACACTTTTGAGAACCAAAAGAAAGATTATCAATTAATAGAATCAACTCAAGAAATCAAAAATTTGGTTTCAAAACTGGAAAAGCTACCGTCTTTTTGTTTTGACACTGAAACCACTGGATTAGATAGCCATGTAGCTACCATTATTGGTTTGGCAATTTCATTTGAGGATAACAAAGCCTATTATATTCCTATTGCTGAAGGGAAAGAAAAAGAAACATTACAACATTTTAAAGGGCTTTTTGAAAGTGACAGAATTGAAAAAGTAGCTCAAAACATCAAGTACGACATGAACATTCTTCGAGGTGTTGGTGTTCAAGTAAAAGGTCCTTTGTTTGACACCATGTTGGCTCATTATTTAATTGAACCTGATATGCGCCACAACATGAACTTGTTAAGTGAAACTTACTTGAACTACAGGCCAATATCAATTGAAACGTTAATTGGTAAAAATGGGAAAAACCAATTAAACATGAAGGAAATTCCGGCTGAAAAAGTGACTAATTATGCGTGTGAAGACGCGGATGTCACTTGGCAGCTGAAAGCAGTATTTGAAAAGTTGTTAAAGGAGTCAGGCACCATGGAGTTATTCCAAAACATTGAAATGCCTTTAGTTCCTGTTCTTTCGGAAATGGAAAGTCACGGGGTTAAATTAGACGTAAAAAGCATGCAGGATTATGCTTTGGTGCTGAAAGACGATATTGACGGTTTAGAAAAGAAAATAATTGATCTAGCTGGAGAAGAGTTCAATGTGTCTTCACCAAAACAGTTAGGCGAAATTTTGTTTGATAAATTGAAAATCACCGACAAAGCAAAAAAAACCAAAACGGGACAATATCAAACGAATGAGGAAACGCTTCAAAAGTTGATGAACAAGCATGATATCATTGCTCCAATATTAGAATATCGTCAATTGAAAAAACTAAAATCTACTTATGTAGATGTGTTGCCAACCTTAGTGAATCCAAAAACAGGAAAAATTCACACGAGTTTTAACCAAGCAGTAGCGGCAACAGGAAGGTTAAGCAGTAACAATCCTAATTTGCAAAACATTCCTATTAAAACCGAAAAAGGAAGAGAGGTAAGAAAAGCATTTATAGCATCCGAAGGAAGAGAAATATTAGCTGCAGATTACTCGCAAGTTGAATTGCGTGTAATGGCTGAAATATGTGGTGATAAAGGAATGCAGGAGGCTTTTTTGCAAGGGCAAGACATTCATTCGTCGACTGCTGCAAAGGTTTTTAATGTACCGTTGGAAGAGGTTGACAAAGAGATGAGAGGTAAGGCAAAAATGGTCAATTTTGGGATTATTTATGGAATATCAGCTTTTGGACTGAGTCAACGATTAAATATTCCTAGAAAAGAAGCTGCGGAAATTATAAAACAATATTTTATGAAATATCCGGGAGTGCAAAGCTACATGAATGACACGGTGGAAGACGCTCGAAAGAATGGTTATGTTGAAACAATCATGGGAAGAAAAAGGTACCTGAAAGACATTAATTCAAAAAACGCAATTGTAAGAGGATACGCAGAAAGAAATGCAATTAATGCACCTATTCAAGGTTCAGCAGCTGACATTATTAAAAAAGCAATGATTGATATTCAAAAGGAACTAGAGGATAACAAGTACAAAAGTACCATGATACTGCAAGTGCATGATGAATTGTTATTTGATGTAATACCCGAAGAAAAAGAAAAAATTCAGCAATTAGTCAAAGACAAAATGGAAAATGCTGTAAAAACTAATGTACCTTTAGAAGTAGACATGAATTTTGCAGCTAGTTGGTTGGACGCACATTGATAAAACAAATTTGTCTATCGTGCTGATTATCAAAATAGAACACTGCTTCCTATGAAACATTTTAAAATTATTTGCACTTTGTTTACGGTTAGCTTAATTGTTTTTGCTGCTTGCAGTAAAAATGACAAAACAACCGATCTTACCACTTGTGGGTCATATACATATGAAGGAGAAATCAAAACCCTTATTGAAACACATTGCAACCAAATTAGTTGCCACGGTGCTGAAAAGCAACCGGTTTTAACATACTGGGCCGCAGTTAAAGTATCGGTGGACAATGGTAGTTTTGAAAAAGAAGTAATTACGCGCAGAACAATGCCTGAAGGAATTGAGTTAAAACAAGCAGATTTTGACTTGTTCAATTGCTGGCTAAACAGTGGCGCACCCGAAAAAAGCCCATAATCATGAAAGAAATAACATCAATTAAAGCATCCGAAACTTACACTTTATCCACGCACTTTGTACTTCCTAACGACACCAATACTTTAGGTAATCTGATGGGAGGGCAATTGTTAAACTGGATGGACATTGCGGGAGCTATTAGCGCACACAGACATTGCAGAAAGGTTGTAGTAACTGCTTCAGTTGGTAATGTTTCATTCCAAAAACCAATCAAGTTGGGTGATATTGTAAGTATCGAGGCAAAGGTATCCCGCTCTTTCAACACCTCCATGGAAGTGATGATGGATGTTTTTGTAGAGGATCATCAAACAGGGGGAAAAACCGTGAGCAATCAAGCCATGTTTACTTTTGTAGCCCTTGGCCAGGATGGTTCAACACAAAAAGTGCCTGAATTAATTCCAACCACAAACGAAGAAATAAAAAGATACGATGGAGCACTAAGAAGGCGCCAACTAAGCTTGGTTATTGCAGGAAAATTAGACCCTAGCAAAGCGACAGAACTAAAAGCTTTGTTTGATTAATTTGTAACATGCAAAATAAACTAGACGCAATAATTCGAAATTGGTTCAGTAGTTTAAAGGAAAAATACCATTTAAACTTAACGAACAAAGACTCCTTTGCGGAAATATACAGCACACAGGTAACCAAGGGAAAGTTTTTACTTTCAGTAGTTGGTGCACTGCTTTTAGTATTTATTGCAGCATTTTGTGTTATTTCTTTTACGCCAATCAAAAGAATTGTTCCGGGTTTTGAAAGCGACGAAATGCATCAAGAACTACTAACCATGAAAAAGAAAATGATGATCATGGAATTCGAAATTGCTGGAAAATTAGATTACGCCACTCACTTAGATAGCATATTTGACATGCTTGATGAAGGAAATGAACTTGCACTAGCTATAAAAATAGATACAGTTATTTCTTCAGAAAAAGAGAGTGATATTCCTGTTTTTACCTCTGAAAAACAAGCAACTAGCTTATATAAATATCATTTTTACAAGCCCATTACTGGTATAGTATCTCAAAAATTTAATGTAAAAGACAAACATTTTGGAATTGACATTGTCAGTAAAAAAAATGAAACTATTAAAGCTGCATTATCGGGAAAAATAATTGTTGCTGGATGGACATTGGATGAAGGAAACGTCATTGGAATTCAACATCAAGACAATTTAATATCATTTTACAAACACAACAGTGTGCTTCTTAAGAGAAAAGGCGATGTAGTAAAATCGGGTCAAGTAATTGCAATAGTGGGCAACAGTGGTGAACTAACAACAGGCCCTCATCTTCATTTTGAAATTTGGCAAAACGGCACGCCATTAGACCCCTCAGATGTCATTTCTTTTGATTAATCGATATTATTATTTACTTGGTCGGTAAAATAAAAAATCAAGACGTTTTCCCCTCAAAATTATATTCAAATAAAAAAGCAACCTTTCAAACAAAAAATCGTTTAACGCTTACATAACAAATCTATTATAACGGAGTGTTGTCACTAGTTACTAGATTTAAATATTGTAACCTGTATTTAAATTGTGTCACAAATATTGATACCTTTGTCCCAAGATTTTAATGAAATTCACTCATGAAGGAAGTTTATTTATCTTTAATATGTTCCCTTGCAATTGCAATTGCCGCAATACCAACTATCATAAGAATCTCTTACTTAAAACATTTATACGATGTCCCTGACGACAGAAAGGTACATGGTAAAGCAATTCCTACGTTAGGAGGTTTAGCGATATTTGCTGGCTTTGCTATTTCAATGAGTATTTTCGCACCCAGCGAGGTAAATTTTATTGCCAGTGAGGTAAAGTTCATTAAATATCAATATTTGTACGCAGCTTTATTGATTATATTTTTTACTGGAATTCAGGATGATATTTTATCGATATCACCTCTTAAAAAACTTTTGGGACAAATCATTGCTGCAGCTCTTGTGGTGCTGATGGGAGGGGTTAAGCTTACAAGCATGCATGGACTTTTTGGCATACAAGAAATACAAGAATCATGGAGCATAGCGTTGACAATATTTACTTTGCTTGTGGTCATGAACGGATCAAACTTAATTGACGGAATAAACTGGCTATCAGGAGGGGTGGGAATAGTTGTTTCTTTAGCTTTTGGCGCTTTCTTTTTAATTAATGGACGTCACGAATTAGCAATAATTTCAAGTTCTCTTATTGGTGGAATAATTGGATTCATGTGGTTCAACAGAACACCAGCCAAAATATTCATGGGCGATACTGGGTCTCTTATTATTGGCTTGATCAATGGAGTGCTCTGTATTTACTTTATAAACATCAATGGCACAGCTGCCCCATTAACATTTGAGGCCTCTCCTATTGTTGCATTTGGAATACTAATTATCCCACTATTTGACACTTTAAGGGTGTTCTTATGGAGGATGTTACGAGGTAAGTCGCCTTTCAGCCCAGATAGAAACCACATTCATCACAGGTTGTTAGAATTGGGACACAGTCACATGAAAAGTTCTGCTATTATTGTTTTAACCAACATTGCATTCATCACTTTTTTATACTTTGCACACGATAAAATTAACAGTTTTATATTGTTACTTATCTTACTCGGGTCAGCAGCAACACTGTCTTATCTCCCGTCTATGATATTAAAAAGACGTAAGAATGAAGGGCAAGACGTTCCTGTTAAAAACACGCGCACGAAAAGACCTCCGTTATCAAAAGTTAGCTAATGCTTCTCCAGGTAAAAACTACGATTTCGACCTTAATATTTGGGATTATCTTTTTTTGCACTTTAAACGCAGCTGCACAAAACAAGGTAATCGATCGAAAAATTCAATATTTTTTCAGTGATTATTACGGTAAACTAGACACAGGGTTTACTGCTACCAAAACATCAAGCACTTGTTTTTTAATTGACAGCACGTACGCTGATCTAATAGCAGAACATAACCTACCTCAACACGGCAGTTTTATAGCTTCTCGACTGTTTAATAACAACTGGTTTAAAATGTCAGGAAAAGACTATGACATCACTTTAGATCCGTATGAAGGACTGCTTGTTGGGTATGAAACTGCATTGAACAAAAACATTTGGTATAACAAAAGAGGCGTTTTCTTAAACGGAAGGTTTGGGCAAAAAATTAAGATTCACAGTTATATCCAAGAGGGACCAATAAAACCTGAACCGTTTATTAGTGATTACATCAACACCTCTAGGGTCATACCAGGTGAAGGCGAAGTACACGTTGATGGAACTGATGTTTTTGGTAGGTATTCAAGTTTTGGCGGAGTTGAATACAAGGCAAGCAAGTTTGTAGACCTTACACTTGCGCATGGTAAAAACTTTTTAGGCGAGGGATACCGTTCCTTGATTTTGTCGGATGCAGGTCCAAACTACCTGTTTGGGAGAATGGATTTTCATTTTGGAGAAAAAATTAATTACACCACAATTGTTTCTGAATTCATAGATTATAGACCTGACATGGTTCAGTCTGGAAACGTACTTAGACAAAAAAAATACGGCAGCTATCACTATTTAGACATTGCGCTGACTAAAAAATTCCATGTGTCATTATATGAAGCGATCATTTGGGGCGGAGATTCCGCTGCTAGAAATACCTTAGAATTAAACTACCTGAATCCTTTTGTAGTAATGCGGCCTTTTGAATTTGGCTTGGGATCACCAGATAAGGTGCTGATGGGAACGGCTTTCAAATATACACCAACAACAAGCGTAACTTTATACGGGCAGTTCCTGTTAACAGAATTTTATTTCAAAGAGTTTTTTGCCGGGAACAATTGGTGGGGAAACAAATATGCCGGGCAAGCTGGTGTAAAATTTCACAATTTCAAATTTGCTAAAAACTTATATTTTCAGCTGGAATACAACCACATAAGACCATTTACATACAACCATCGGTCGTCTTTAACAAGCTTTTCCCACAGTGGTCAACCATTAGCTCACCCCAGCGGGTCCAATTTAAAAGAAGGGATTTTCATTGCAAATCATAGGCATAATAGATGGAACTTGAACTTAAAGTCGGTATATAGGATTTCCGGTTTGCCAAATTCAGACAGCACTTCAGTTGGAACAAATGTCTTGATGTCATACTATGACCGTGAAGCGGATTTTGGAAACGTAATCGGGCAGGGGGTATCATATCAACAATTTCACAATACATTTGCAATTTCGTACATGGTTAACCCATCAAACTTAATTTTTGTTGAAGCTGGAGTGGTTAACCGTCATCAAATAATTGATGGTTCCAACATCCAACAAAATTATTTTTTTATTGGACTGAAAACTGGTATTATCAACAATTATTACGACTTTTGACATAAATTGTCATGGGAAAAATAGCACTTATAACGGGGATTACTGGTCAAGATGGAGCTTATCTTAGTGAGTTACTGCTTGAAAAAGGTTACGAAGTTCACGGAATAAAACGTAGATCATCACTATTTAACACAGGTCGGATTGACCACTTATATCAAGATCCGCATGACAAAGATGTGAAATTCAAACTTCATTATGGAGATTTAACTGATTCTACAAACATCATTCGAATTATACAGGAATGTCAACCTGACGAGATTTACAATTTAGGTGCCATGTCTCATGTTAAAGTGAGTTTTGACGAACCTGAATACAGTGGAAATGTGGATGCGTTAGGAGTATTAAGAATACTGGAAGCGGTGAGAATTCTTGGGCTAGGAAAAAAGACAAAAATTTACCAAGCATCAACCTCTGAATTATATGGTAAAGTACAGGAGGTGCCGCAAAAAGAAACTACACCGTTTTATCCTCGTTCACCGTATGCTGTAGCAAAAATGTATGCTTATTGGATTACTGTAAATTACAGGGAGGCCTACGGAATGTTTGCTTCAAACGGAATTTTATTTAACCACGAAAGCCCACTAAGGGGAGAAACTTTTGTGACCAGAAAAATAACAAGAGCTGCTTGTAGAATTACTTTAGGGTTGCAATCTAAATTGTACATGGGGAATATTGATTCCAAAAGGGATTGGGGACACGCTAAAGATTACGTAGAAGGCATGTGGAGAATGTTGCAGCATGATACACCGGACGATTTTGTACTTGCCACTGGGGTAACAACCACTGTGAGAAATTTTATCATCTACGCATTTGAAGAGCTAGGAATTAAATTAGAATTTAAAGGCGAAGGAATCAATGAAAAAGCCTTTATAGTGTCTGCTAAAGAAGGTCATCTTGTTAAAATAGGTCAAGAAATATTAAGTATTGACCCTGAATATTTCAGACCAACTGAAGTAGAGTTACTTATTGGGGATGCTACTAAAGCAAGGGAACAGCTTGGATGGAAACCTAAATACGATATAAAATCCTTAGTTAAGGAGATGATTGAGGAAGATTACAAATTATTTGAAAAAGACCTTTACCTAAAAAAAGGTGGGCATCAAATCATGAATAACGATGAATAAAGAGGATAAAATATACCTCGCTGGTCACCGTGGAATGGTTGGCTCTGCTATTCATAGAAAATTATCAAAAGAAGGATTTAAAAATATAATTACAGCTACTTCAAAAGAGCTGGATTTGCGAGAACAAAAGAGAGTACGTGAATTTTTTAAAAAACACCAACCTGACTACGTTATATTAGCGGCAGCCAAAGTCGGTGGAATCAAGGCTAATAGTACTTACCGAGCGGAATTTTTACATGATAATCTTGTAATTCAAAGCAATGTTATTCAGTGCGCACACCAACTCAAGGTTAAAAAATTATTGTTCTTAGGGTCGTCTTGTATTTATCCAAAACTGGCACCTCAGCCATTAAAGGAAGAATATTTACTTACAGGTGAACTTGAACCAACCAATGAACCATATGCAATTGCTAAAATTGCAGGTATAAAAATGTGCGAAGCCTACCGTGATCAATACGGTTGTAACTTCATAAGCGCTATGCCTACAAACTTATATGGGCCAAACGACAACTATGATTTAAAGAACTCTCACGTATTACCTGCGTTAATACGAAAATTCCACGAAGCCAAAATTAACAACAGCCCTGCTGTCGAAATTTGGGGATCCGGGACACCAAAAAGAGAATTTTTACATGTGGATGATTTAGCTGAAGCTTGTTATTTTTTACTGCAAAATTACAATGAAAAATCCTTTGTAAATGTGGGAATAGGAGAAGATGTTAGCATCAAAAATTTAGCTTTACTAGTACAACAGATTACTGGATACAGTGGAGCTTTGAAATTTGACAGCAGCAAACCAGATGGATCACCTCGTAAATTAATGAACGTGGACAAAATAAACTCATTAGGTTGGCAAGCAAAAATTAATTTAGAAAATGGAATTAGTGCTGTTTATCAAGAATTTGTAAAGGCTTATAAATCATGAAAAAGGCATTAATATCCGTGCTTATACTGTGGTGTACTCAAGCTTATGGGCAGCAAGTGCACTCGGTCCTCAACCATGAAATTAACTCTGTCGTTGAAAAAAACTTATACCGGTTAGAAAGCAACTTTCACACTTCGATAAGGCCGTTTTATCACCACGAAGTTGAACCTGAGTCTAAAAGGGATTCCTTAGTTGGTTTACAGCAACGAGACAATAGAATTTACTTAACCAGTGATGTTTGGTGGGCTAAATTCCTGAGGTGGACAGAAAACAAATTACTCGATGAAGACCTAATTGATACCCAACTAGGAACTTTAAAATTAAGGATAAATCCAACTTTAGCTATGTCTAAGGGTCAGGACAGGATAACACAATTTGACACTTGGCAAAACTCAAGGGGTTTTCAAATAGAAGGGGAAGTGGGTGAAAAATTTGCATTTAACTCCTCATTCAGAGAAACACAAGCCTTGTTTTTGCCGTTTATCAGTGATTATGGAAACCGAACTTTTGTCCTTCCTGGGCAGGGTAGATGGAAGCATTTTAAAGGAGGACCTGCTCTTGATGTAGGATCGGCCGCAGGGGTGCTTTTGTATAAAGCAAACAAAACATTCACTTTTCAGTTTGGACACGGCAAAAACTTTTTAGGTGATGGATACCGTTCCCTGCTTTTAAGCGACAATGCAATTAACTACCCTTTTCTAAAAATTGAAACTACCTTTTGGAACATCAAATACGTTAATCTGATAGCTCAATTTAATCACATGGGGTTTGTGAGTGCTGGAGACAGGTTGTTTGATAAAAAATGGATGGCAGCACAGTATTTAAGTTGGAATGTCACCAAGCGACTTAACATCAGCTTGTATGAAGCGGTAAGCTGGAGGGCTTTACCAACAAGAAACTTTGATGTCAACTATCTTAATCCTGTCGCTTTTTTAAGACCTATTGAATTTCAAAATGGATCAAAAGATGCTGTGATTCTAGGGTTAACAAGTAAGTTCAAAATCAAGAACAACGTGAGCATTTATGGTCAATTAATAATAGATGATTTACAAATAGCGGAGTTTAAAAATGGAACCAATTGGTGGGGAAATAAATATGGAATCCAAGCCGGTATTAAAGCATTTGATTTATTTACTTTGAAAGGGCTGAGTTTTCAAGCGGAGTACAACATGGCGAGACCATACACCTACTCTCATTCGGATTCAATTACAGCATACACACAATTAAACGAGGCTTTAGCGCACCCCTTAGGGGCTAACTTTAAAGAAGGTTTGGCATTTTTAAGATACAACCACAAAAGACATTTTATTGAATTTAAAATATCCGAAGCGGGCTTTGGAGCGGACACTGCTAACATTAACCACGGAAATAATATCTTTTTATCGTACAACACCAACAAATTAAAGGTGGACGGGCCAGATGGAGAATTTGGACATAAAACTTTACAAGGATTAAAGACCACTTTAACTATTTTAGAAGCAAAATATGCCTACATGTTAAATCCCAGATCTAATTTGATGTTGGAAATTGGGATACGAGACCGCATGTATTCAAATAGTCTTTTTCAAAACAAAACCAGGTATGTGTATATTGGGGTGAGAACCTCATTAAGTAATTTTTATTATGACTTCCTTTAATCCAGTAAAAGTGCTGTCCGGCTTAATTGCCATTTCTTCCTTGTCAACAAAAGAAGAGGGTGCATTGAAATACATGACAGGAATTCTTGATACTCAAGGAGTAGTCTACACCGTTGATAAAAATAACGTTTACGCTCAGAACAAAAAATTTACATCAGGAAAATATACGATTTTACTGAATTCTCATTTAGATACGGTCAAGCCAAACACAAGTTATACTCTCGATCCTCTCGATCCAGTTCAAAAAGATGGAAAACTGCATGGCTTAGGAAGTAATGATGCCGGAGGTCCATTGGTTACTTTGCTCGGTACGTTTTTGCACTTTTACCACAAACAGGATTTACCATTCAATTTAGTTTTTGCGGCCTCAGCTGAAGAAGAAATTTCAGGAAAAAACGGCATGGAATATTTGTTTCCAAAGCTTCCTAAAATTGATTTTGCCATGATAGGTGAGCCTACACAAATGAATATTGCATTGGCAGAAAGAGGATTAATGGTATTGGACGTTACCGCTAATGGGGTGTCTGGACACGCTGCTAGAAAAGAAGGAGTCAACGCTATTTATAAAGCTCTCGAGGATATCAACTGGTTTCAATCTTTTGAGTTCCCTTTATCGTCCGATGAAATTGGACCTGTAAGTATGAATGTGACAGGAATCGAGTCGGGAACGCAACACAATGTTGTACCTGACGTATGCAAATTCATGGTGGATGTACGTATCAATGATCGTTATAAAAACACTGAAGTCCTTGAAATTATTAAAAAACACGTCAAATCTGAAGTAAAAGAACGCTCGACTAGATTGAATTCTTCCGGAGTTAATAGCAGGCACCCTATAAGGACAGTGGCCGAGCAATTAGGTATTAAGACTTATGGTTCACCAACTAGTTCTGATCAAGCTTTAATTCCTTGTGAAAGCATCAAAGTGGGGCCTGGAGATTCTGCCAGATCGCACACTGCAGACGAATTCATCTACCTCGAAGAATTACAAAACGCTATTCCAAAATACATTGAAATTCTTGAGGCTTTAGGAAATAATTTATAGCTGTAATGCACAGCGCTTTGCCTCGCCGATAAAAAAGTCTTAATTTCGGTGCTGTTAAAGTACTTCAGCAATGGATATTCAAATCACTTCAGCATTTATCGAAAGCATCCAAAAGAGATTGGTGGCTAACGACTTGGTGAATTTAACAGAAGAACTTGAGTCTATTCACCCTGCTGATCTTGCCGAAATCATTAACCAAATTGCAGAAAAATATAAACTTCCGTTTTTCAACTTACTTAAGAAAGAAGTCCAATCAGATGTCGTTGCTGAATTAGAAGGAGACGAAAGAGAGAATTTACTTGATGCTTTAAGTCCACAAGAAATAGCTGAAAAAGTGCTCGAGCACATGGAAAGTGATGACGCGGCTGATCTAATTGCTGAACTTTCCGAAGATAAAAAGGAGAAAGTAATTAAAGCTTTGGCCGATGAAGAGCAGGCAATTGATATCATTGATTTACTAAATTATGCCGAAGACACTGCGGGAGCTTTAATGGCTAAAGAACTCATTAAAGTAAATCTGAAGTGGACCATCAATGAATGCATTGTGGAATTACGTAAACAAGCAGAACAAGTAGAAAATATTCACACTGTTTACGCAATTGATGATCAAGATAAACTGATAGGTCGAATAACCTTAAAACATCTATTAGTTACTCCCCCTGACACTTTGGCTGAATCCATAGTTGACAGGGATATCCAAATGGTCCTAGCATCTGCTAACGAAACCGAAGTAATTCAAAAAATGGAAAAATACGACCTGGTAGTAATTCCTGTTGTAGATGAATTAAAACGTTTGCTAGGAAGAATTACCATTGACGATGTCGTTGATGTAATGAAGGAAGAAGCTGAAAAAGACTACCAAATGGCTTCGGGGATCTCTGAAAACGTAGAATATTCAGACAGTGTTTTTCAGTTAACAAAAGCAAGATTCCCATGGCTATTAATAGGGCTAATAGGAGGGATTGCGGGGGCAAAAGTTATTGGAGTTTTTGGGGTCATTGAAGAAACACCTATTTTAGCGTATTTCATGCCATTGATAGCTGCTATGGGTGGAAATGTTGGGGTTCAGTCATCCGCAATTGTAGTGCAAAGTATAGCTAACAATTCATTAAGGGGTTCAGTGCTCGGTAAACTTTCAAAAGAATTAGGAGTAGGACTACTAAACGGCTTACTATGCAGTATCATACTGCTGTTATATAATTTATTATTTGCTGACAACTTATATCTAAGTTTTGCTGTCAGCACATCCCTCTTTTGCGTCATCATAATCGCTGCAATTTTTGGAACTTGGATTCCGTTAATGCTCAATCATTTCAAAATTGACCCTGCCTTAGCAACTGGACCATTTATAACGACCGTTAACGACGTTGTAGGTCTGCTGCTATACTTCTCTATCAGCTCACTCTTTATATCATGAGGCGTAAAGGGAAAGTGCTGTTCATCGATACAGTTCACCCTGTACTTCAAGAATCCCTAGAGGCTTTAGGGTATGAATGCTTGGATTTGACAAACAAATCACCACGTCAAATTGACAACTATCTTACTGACTGTAAAGGGTTTGTGATAAGATCTCGATTCAAAATTACCCGAGAAATAATGGATGCTTCACCTGAACTAAAGTTCATTGCTCGTTCTGGTTCAGGGTTAGAAAACATTGATGTGGAACACGCGAAACGAAAAAACATCCATTGCTTTAATTCACCTGAAGGAAATAAAGACGCACTAGGAGAACATTGCATAGCGATGCTTCTTAATATGTTTAACAACATTAATCAAGCTCATCAACAAGTACAAAATGGTATTTGGCAAAGAGAAATTAACAGAGGTATAGAGCTTAAAGGAAAAACTATTGGACTTATTGGTTTTGGAGTAATGGGTCAAAGTTTTGCTGAAAAATTAGCAGGATTTGGGGTGAAAGTTATCGCATATGATAATGGCAAAACAAACTTCTCTTCAGCCCTTGCAGAAGAAGTTACTGAACAAGAATTATTCGATCAGAGCGATATTGTAAGTCTCCATGTCAATTACCTTCCAGACAACTACCACCTGGTTAATACAAGCTTCATTGAGTCGTTCAAAAAAAACATCTACCTCCTTAACACTGCCAGGGGAAAATGTGTAAACACTCATGATTTAATTGCAGCACTAAAATCTGGCAAGGTGCTGGGCGCAGGCCTGGATGTGTTGGAAATTGAAAGCGATGATTTTGAACTGACTCCTCAATCAAAAAGACAGCTCAAACAATTAACCTCCTTTAAACAAGTTCTCGTTACACCCCATGTTGGAGGCTGGACGAATGAATCTTATTACAAGCTTTCAAAAGTGTTAATGGAAAAAATAAGCGAGATAATTTAAGTATATGTCAGCCGTCAACTCCATTTTATCCACTACAAATATGTAGGGGAAAACGAAGCCTTTTCATTACGATTACGAAGCAATAAAGCTTGAATGTTCCACGTGGAACAATTGTAAAGAAAAGAATCTCGACTAATTATTCTTGTCCAAATAAACCATTATAGAACTAACGTCAGAAGGTTTGATACCCGAAATTCTACTAGCTTGTCCCAAAGTACTTGGCTGAACTCTAAAAAGCTTTTCACGCGCTTCACTTCCTAAACTTTTTAGACGAGTATAATCAAAGTCTTTATCAATCTTTACATTATCAATCTTTAACAAACGATTAGCCATGTCTTCCTCCCTTTGAATGTAACCACTGTACTTCAATAAAATCTCGGCCTGTTCAACCTCTACATCACTGTAATTAGACAACAAAGCATTTATCTTTTCATTCACTTTTAAATCATGTAGCGACAACTTTGGTCGTAAAGCCAAAGTATGTGCCTTTTGCTTTTGCTTTATTTCAGAATCTCCCAATTCGGAAAGGAGTGTATTAATCTCCTGAGGCGCAATGCTAATTTTGCTTATTTCTTTAATAATAGCAGCTACGTTTTCTTCTTTCACTGTTAAACGACTAACACGAATCTCCTCAGCCAACCCAATTTCAAAACCTTTCCGTGTTAATCGACTGTCTGCATTATCTTGACGCAACAATATTCGGTACTCGGCTCGTGAAGTAAACATCCTATATGGCTCCTCAGTACCTTTAGTAATTAAATCATCTATCAAAACACCTATGTAAGCTTCATTTCTCCCCAAAGTGAAAATCTCCTTTCCTGTTACTTTTTGATGTGCATTAATTCCAGCCATCAAACCTTGTGCAGCCGCTTCCTCATATCCAGTAGTTCCGTTAATTTGACCAGCAAAAAACAACCCTGAAACTAATTTTGTTTCCAAAGTAGCTGTAAGTTGAGTAGGAGGGAAGTAATCATATTCAATGGCATAACCCGGCCTGAACATCTTTGCGTTTTCAAAACCAACAATTTTTCTTAATGCTTTATACTGTACGTCTTCAGGTAACGAAGTTGAAAATCCATTAATATACAACTCCACAGTATTCCAGCCTTCAGGTTCTACAAAAACTTGATGTCTATTTCTATCTGAAAACCGCTCTATTTTATCCTCTATCGAAGGACAATACCGCGGTCCTATCCCCTCAATTCGCCCTGCAAACATAGGGCTCCTATCAAAACCCGTCTTTAATTCATCATGAACCTCCTGATTAGTATAAGTTAAATAACAAGACCTCTGTTTATCCAAAGGGTTAGTATCTAAGTATGAAAATTTACTGGGATTTTCATCCCCTTTTTGCTCTTCCATCTTAGAGAAGTCTAGAGACCTAGCATCAACTCTTGGGGGCGTTCCTGTCTTCATTCGACCACTTTCAAAACCAAGACCCTCCAGGCATTCCGTTAGGCCGGTAGAAGCTCTCTCTGCAGCTCTTCCCCCACCAAAGTTCTTCTCTCCGATGTGAATCTTTCCATTTAAAAAAGTACCATTGGTTAACACCACAGTTTTTCCTAATAGTGAAATTCCTAGCTGTGTTTTAACCCCGTACACAACTTTATCTTTCACCAACACCTCTGTAACCATTTCTTGCCAAAAATCTACGTTTTGGTTTTGTTCTAATTTTTCTCTCCAAGACTCAGAAAACCTCATCCTGTCACTCTGAGCTCTTGGACTCCACATAGCAGGTCCCTTTGATCGATTCAACATTCTAAATTGGATCATCGTTTCGTCTGTAACAATACCCGACATGCCTCCAAGGGCGTCTATCTCCCTGACTATCTGACCTTTAGCTATTCCCCCCATGGCTGGATTACAGCTCATCTGAGCGATAGTATTCATGTTTAAAGTCACTAATAAAACACTAGAACCCATGGTTGCAGCGGCGTGTGCAGCTTCACAGCCGGCATGACCTGCCCCCACCACAATTACATCGTATATTTTATCAAACATATTTTTCTAATAATCTGATTATAAACCCTTAAACTATTTCACTATATACAAAAAATAACCTTCCGACTGCGAAGTTAATTCAAATTCACCCCCTTCCACATCCTTTGATAAATATAACGCACCCTGATCAGGTGTATTAGTAGATAAGCTTACATTTTTCAAACGTGAAAAATAAGCGTGAATATTCCAATCAGACCACATGTTCCTTGGAATAAAAATCGTTGTATCATCCTCAATATCGTCATCGAACGTAGTCAACATAATAATCTTACTCTTGTCCCTACCAATCCTAGAAATAGACACAAAGAACATCACCACACATCCCACGGCTAGCACCAATACAATTACTTTAACTAATTTAAGCCTAGTCAATAATACTGACCTCTGAAACAATTCCGCACCATTTATAACAAGCAATGACAATGCGATAACAAAGAAAGGAAAAGTAGTAACTATATAAAAACCACTTTGTTTCAGGCTCACTACGATAGGAAGTACACCACAGAATCCTACTATAAAAAAGACAACAGCAACCTTCTCATCAGAACGCAGAGAAATACGATTCCCCGTTCTTTTTGCCCATAAATATAACAATAACATGATCCCTAAAGGGATCAGTAATTCCGTGAGCAATTTAGTTACGATATAAAACCTAGACCTTACTGTAGTTACACTTTCTAAACTTCCCACTACTTGAATCTGATAGTAGCGATCCATTGCCTTGTAAGCATCTTCATTCAAATAAAACAATATCAGTATCAATAAAACAGAAAGAGCAACCAGAAACAAGGCGTCTAGAAGTCCTCTTTTCACATTTCGTTGGTTGCCAATTAACCAAAACACAAACGGAAACACCCACACATATAATCCTGTAAATCCTTTACTCAAAAAAGCAAATACAACCATCAAAGCGCTCAACAGCAAAAACCAATACTTTAATCCTCGTGTACTTAAAAGATAAAAATAAACAGCAGCACAGGTAAAAACACTCATTGTGTTCTCCAACATGTTATTCGCTGTCGACCATGTCATCAAGGGAACTAAGGCTAAAAACAACATCGGCAGCCAAAACGTTCCTTTGCTTTTTCCAATGAATTTCCATATTCTATATAGAAAAAATGAAATGGCGAAATAAGTGCCTAAGGAATACCATCTCTCAACCCACAGATGGTCACCAAACAACTTGAAAACCAAACTTTGTAGCAAAAACGCCAAAGGAGGGTGTCCGTTAAACTCGCTGGCAAATGTGTTAGTGTAGTGCAAACTCCATACACCACCGTGCTCTAAAGAAAGGTTTTTCGCTATCGAGGCATACATCAATCCATCTAGAAACATCCCGTCGGAAAACAAGGATGGGATAGTTAAGAGTAAAAATAAAGCTACACTAAAAAGCAATAAATAGCGCCCTAATATGTTTTCTTGCGTAAGTCCCATAATGGCTTACAGGTATTTTTGTAAATCAAACCCCAAATCACTTCTGAAATATTTTTTATCGTAATCAAGAAGAGCGGTGTTAACGTAAGATTTTTCCAAGGCTTCATTAAAGTCTCTCCCATAAGAACTAACCGCCAAAACCCTTCCTCCGTTAGTCACAACTTTTCCGTTCTCCATTTTTGTTCCAGCATGAAATACAATGCTGTCTTTCGTTTTGTCAAATCCCGTAATCTCTGCACCCTTTTCATAGGCTTCAGGATAGCCTCCAGAAACCATGATTACAGTACACACCGCCCTGTCATCAAACTCTACAGTACATTCACCCAACGTCCCCTCTCCCACAGCCTTAAATAGCGCTAGTAAATCAGTCTTAAGTCTTGGCAACACCACTTCCGTTTCGGGATCACCTAAACGCACATTGTATTCTACAACCCGTGGGCTTCCGTTATCGTTCATTAGGCCTATGAATAAAAAGCCTTTATAGGGAATGTCCTGATCTTTTAGTCCTTGAATTGTTGGAATAACCACTTCGGTTTCCACCCTTTTCATGAAATCTGCATCAGCAAATGGGACAGGTGTAATTGCTCCCATCCCTCCAGTGTTTAAGCCTGTGTCACCTTCACCGATTCTTTTATAGTCTTTAGCTTCAGGTAATATGACGTAATTATCACCATCTGTTAATACAAAAACAGAAAGCTCAATCCCGTGCATGAATTCCTCAATGACAACTTTTGCAGATGCAGCACCAAACTTGGCGTTCATCAACATTTCTTTTAATTCAGCTTTTGCTTCTGATAAGTCTTCCAATATCAACACACCTTTCCCAGCTGCTAATCCGTCAGCTTTTAACACGTAAGGCGATTTTAACGAGTCTAAAAACTCACATCCATCATTGTAAGTGCCGGCAGTAAATGCTTTATATGCAGCAGTTGGAACACCACTTTTATGCATGAATTCTTTACAAAACTCTTTGCTTCCTTCCAACCAAGCTCCTTTTTTTTGCGGTCCTATTACTGGAATATTTTTTAATTCTTCATCAGCTAAAAAGAAATCATGAATGCCATTTACTAATGGGTCTTCGGGGCCAACAAAAACTAAATCAATTTGTTTAGATAAAACCTCTGATTTGATGCTTTCAAAATCATTGACATCAACTTGAATATTTTCTCCTAAATCACTTGTTCCTGCATTACCAGGTGCAAAATACAAATCATTTAAAAGGTCGCTTTGCTTAATTTTCCAACCTACTGCGTGCTCTCGTCCACCAGAGCCAATAATTAATACGTTCATGATATAATTGACTTTCGGGTGTCTGCTTTATGCAGCTTCTCCCATGTGTTTTAAATGTTTTAAATGAGATTTTACAGCTGTACTAAAATATTTGTGTGTCAAATAAGGCACCTCGTACTCTTTACAGAGCTGCTCTACTATTTTACTAATAGCAGGATAATGAATATGAGATATGTTTGGAAATAAATGATGCTCCACTTGGTAATTTAATCCACCTGTAAACCATCGCACCAACAAACTAGTTGGGGAAAAATTACTTGTAGTTTTTAACTGATGAATTACCCACTCATCCTCCGTTGTTCCTGTTTCGTCATTCACTTCCGGATAGCTGGTTTCTTCCACAACATGTGCCAACTGAAAAACAATGCTGATCACAATTCCAGAAACCATTCCGAAAATTAAAAACCCTGCTAACCAAGGTAAAAAAGTCAATTTAACGATTGGTAATATCACAAAAGTTGCAGCAAAAAAAGCTTTAAACCCCCAGAAAAAAAAGTGATCTTTCGCGCTCATTTTTGGAATTGGAATTCCTCCCACATGACCTTGAAAATATTTTTTGAAATCTGTAAAAATTACCCAATAAATATACAACAAAGAATAAGCACCGAAACAGTAAAAATGCTGGTATTTATGAATGCCAAACCTCTTTTGAGTAGGGCAAAGCCTCAACATAGGCCTCGCGTTAAGGTCATCGTCAACTCCTTCAATGTTTGTATAAGTATGATGAACAGTGTTGTGTTTTGTTTTCCACATGAACACATTCGCACCCAAAAAATTCAATGACATTCCTGTTAGTTCATTCAACCACTTTTTAGTGCTAAAACTTCCATGAGCCCCATCATGCATAATGTTAAACCCAATAGCTGCTCCCAAAAACCCAAGCAACACACACATGAAAATATTTAAGACTACCGAGTGTCCAGTACTAAAAAACACCAAATAAATATACACGCTTAAAAAAGAAAGGGCAATCACCCAAGCTTTAATAAAAAGCTCGGAATTTCCTGTAGGACCCTGGCCTTTATCTTTAAAATAAGCATTGGTTCTTTTTCGTAATTCCCTTCTCATGGAATTTTTACCGGGTATTTTAAACTTTGGTGCGCTCATAGGCTAAGGGTTATCAGTTCTTGAAAAGCATTTAAATTCACGTGCAAGCACATTCAAGGCAGTGCAAATTTACCTCTTTTTTTTGAACAAAGAAAGTTTCTTTTTGCACTGCAAAACCAACAGTGATGTTCACAACGATCTTTTCATAAAACTATTAGGAATACGATCCTGTAGCAAAATTTTTCCTTTCATTTGTACTCATGAATCGCATCAAGGCTTTTTTCAATTTCATTAGAAACAACCACGATGGCATATACAAAGTGTCTCTGTTTATTGTATCTGCATTAATTATCGTGTATTTCTTTCCTAAAGAAGCGCCATTTAAATATGACTTTCAAAAAAATAAACCTTGGTACCATGAAGATTTAATTGCTCCATACAACATTCCAATTATCAAGTCTAGTGAAGAGATTGCTGCAGAAACAAAACAATTCACGGACGCAACAAAGTTATATTTTAATTACAATGACGAGCTTTTATCAACTACGCTTATAAAGTTTGATACCCTTC
Source organism: Glaciecola sp. (assembly GCA_047632015.1). GTDB lineage: Bacteria > Bacteroidota > Bacteroidia > Flavobacteriales_C > JBLIAZ01. The sequence goes on along the minus strand of JBLIBC010000003.1, from coordinate 4,331 downwards.
TGCTAAAGAATCAAAAGCAATTCCTACAGGAACAAAAAGAAGAAGGTGGACTTTTGAGTTTATTCAAAAAAAACAAAGAGAAAAGCTACGAAGAGCTGCAGTTAACAGGACATAAAATAATTACTCACTTATACAACAAAGGCATCATTCAACAAGTGCCAGAAATGGAAGGGTTTGCAGACACTAGCCAATTCTTTGTATACAGGAATAAATATTATGCTGAGTATACTATTCGTGATGTGTTCTCCCCAAAAACTGCCACACAATACATCTTTACACAATTTAAAGACTCCGAAAACAAAAGCGATAAGCTACTAAAAACCACACTGGAAAATAGCTTTCTAAACCGCCCCGAAAACATCGTTTTTAGTAAAGAAAAAACGCTTAAATCCTTAAACGAAAGTTTAAAGTCTATCAATACTTCTGGAGAAGAAATTCTGAAAGGACAAAGCATCATTAAAAAAGGAGACATCGTAAACGACTACTTTTTTAAGGTCCTGAACTCCTTTAAAGAAAAACACAAAAACCAATCATTAAGCTCGCAAAAAAAATACACGATAACAATTGGTCAAGCACTACTAGTATCCATCTTAATTACCTGCTTTGCTTTGTACATTTTGTTTTTCCGAAGAAGCTTTTTAGAAAACAACAAAAACTTAGTGTTTTTACTCCTCATCATTGTGTCTTCAGTGGTGTTTACAAGCATCGTCCTTGCTTATGATATTTTTAATATTTACATGGTTCCTTTGTGCATTATACCACTTATTATTCGTTCATTTTTCGATTCTCGCACGGCCTTTTTTGTCTTACTGATAGTAGTTCTACTATTGGGTCTAATTTTACCCAATGCCTTGCACTATGTCTTTATTCAACTTGTGGCAGGAATCGTAGGTCTTTACGGTTTTGTCAACTTCAGTAACCGATCACAATTGTTCATTACCAGCATGGTAATATTACTTTCATACTCCCTTTGTTACCTCTCGTTAAACATAGTTGTCGAAGGAGAATTCGATAAAATTGATTGGTTTACTTTTGGTTGGTTAGCTATTTCTGCGTTTTTAACATTGCTAGCATATCCTGTTATTTACATTTTTGAAAAAATATTTGGATTCGTTTCAGACGTAACTTTGCTTGAACTCGCAGACACCAACAACAAGTTGCTTCGTGAACTATCCCGAAAAGCTCCCGGCACATTTCAGCACTCTTTACAGGTTGCTAATTTAGCCGAAGCAGCAATTTTTAAAATAGGAGGGAACTCTCTGTTAATTAGAACTGCCGCTTTGTACCATGACATTGGAAAAATGGATGCCCCAATGTATTTCATTGAAAACCAATCTACAGGTGTTAACCCACATGATGAACTAGCTTACGAAGAGAGCGCTCAAATAATCATTAATCACGTCATCAAAGGCATCGAAATAGCCAAAAAAAACAAGCTGCCTGATTTGATTATTGATTTCATCAGGACACATCACGGCACCACTAAAACGGAATACTTTTTCAGAAAATTCAAAGAAGAAAACCCGGAAGAAACAGACTTTGGAGCATTTAATTATCCTGGTCCAATTCCATTTTCCAAAGAAAGTGCAGTGCTTATGATGTCGGATTCCGTAGAAGCGGCATCAAGGAGCATTAAGCAACCAAATGTTGAAAAAATTGACATGTTAGTAGAAGGTGTAATAGGTAATCAAATGACTCAAGACCAGTTTGTGAATGCCGACATTACCTTGCGAGATGTCACCCAAATTAAAAAGATTTTCAAGAAAATGCTCATGAACATTTACCATGTACGCGTTGAATACCCACACTAAATATTACCTGAACCCATGGCGTTAATTAAAACAGTAAGAGGACACGCTCCTTCCTTTGGACAAGATTGCTATTTTGCTGAAAACTCCACTGTAGTTGGGGAAGTTAACTGCGGTGATCAGTGCAGTTTTTGGTTTAATGCAGTAGTTAGGGGAGATGTGAACTTCATTAAAATGGGTAACAAAGTCAATGTTCAAGACGGGGCTTGCATTCACGGAACTTTTGAAAAATACGGGACCACCATTGGAAATAATGTCTCCATTGGTCACAACGCAATGGTACATGGTTGCACCATCAAGGACAATGTTTTAATTGGGATGGGAGCCATTTTAATGGATGGGGTAGTGGTAGGTGAAAATTCTATTATTGCAGCTGGAGCAGTAGTGCTACAAAAAACGATAATTGAGCCTGGATCATTATACGCAGGAGTTCCAGCCAAAAAAATAAAAGACATTGATAAAACCCTAATCGAAGGGGAAATCAATAGAATCGCGGACAATTACGTTAAGTACAGTTCTTGGTTTAAAGAGTAAAACTAAAAGTCCTCCTTTAGAACTTTCTTCTCAATTCTTGCAAGGTTTTGTTTATTTCCGGTGCCAATTTCAAATACAGAACTGGCAAGGCAAATAATATAATTACAACCAAATTTTTAAGCAGCATTTCGATCATCAGGCTCGAAATATTGATTAAGTTCAGCGCCGCAAACGCGACAGAAAAAAATCCAATACTTAACAGAATTTGTTTGTTAAAAAGCTTAAATCCAAACGCCCTTCTCAAGTACATTCCACGAATAAAATTAATCAACACAATACAAATAAATGATGCTACAGTGGCTCCCATCATTCCCCAAATTGGAATAAATAAATAGTTGGTCACAATGGTTATGACAATAAGTATCACCGCAAAAATTAAATCGACCTTGTACTTGCTAGAATTCACTAAAATAACACCATTAATCCCGTACAGTACCTCTGCCAAACGCGCTAGCCCAACTATTGTAAAAACAAGCAAACCAGCTCTGAACTCTGGGGGTAAAAACAAAAACAACAGCTCAATATTGGCCAAAATCAACATGAAAAGCACGCCACCCATAAAAAAGTTAGTCGCTGAAAATTTTGTATATAAAGATTGGATCTCATCTGTTTTATTTTCTTTCCATAAACGTGGTATAATGGGCGTTGCTATTTTTGCCATACCTCGATAAGGAATCAAAAAGGCAGAAGTTAAAAATATCATAGTGGTATAAATTCCCGGATCGGCTAGTCCATTGTACGCAGTTAGCATAAAGGCATCAATGTTACTCACTAGCAAACTGCTTGATTCAGCTAAAAAAACAAACCCCCCGAACTTCAGCAATTGTTTAAATTCTGATGGAACTATATTTAGCTTTCCAAGTTTTAACTCACCTAAATACATAAAATATCCAAGCATAATTAGCACTAGCACGAAGTAAGTTCCCACAAATAATGCAATGAAAGCACTAAAGTCAATCAAATCAAAATAGAACAAGACCACAACTATTGTCATCAGTAATCGCAACACAAAATCTTTCAAAAAAGAAGCAAATACTGATTTTAACAAAGCGCGCGCATAACTTGCTAAGACTTCAAAAAACAAGACTAAAAAGGCCAAAGGAGCAATCCAATGGAAATACTCTTGTAGCAAAGGTGATTTAGCAAATAAGTATTCTTTGGTATAATCGTGAAAAATTAAAAAGAGTCCAGTACATAATGCAAAACCGAGTAAAAACCACATTATAATCAGGGACAAAAACCCCTTTTTATTCTCTTTTTGATACTGAGGGAAAAACCGAATAATGACGTTGTATACTCCAAATCCTGCCACCTGAGCATACAATAATGTAATACTCCCTAATACATTGACAAGTCCCACTTGTTCTAGCACAAATATTTTTGGGAAAAGCAACACTTTATTCAAAAAGCCCAAACCAGAACCTACATAGGACACTATTGTATTTTGAATACCTTGTTTTTTAACCACTCCCATCTTCCTGCAAATAAAAACAATTATATCAAGCTGTATATTAAACTTTTATATTAATTTTTGTAAAACTTGATTACAAATAAATAACAACTTGGAGTCCGTAAACTACGATAGAACACATGTCAAAGAGGTATATGAAAATACTTATGCCAACAAAGTAAAGTCGTTTACTGAAATCAAAGACGAACATGTGTCCACGGACATTCGTTTCAATAACGTACTCAAGAAGCTTGACATTAAAAATTTAAACCGGCATTCTTTATTGGATATTGCTTGCGGGGACGGTGTTAAAACCAATGCATTAAGCCAATATTTTAAAAATGCATTAGGTGTAGATTTTTCCGCTAACGCAATACAAGCTTGCAATTCAACTTTCAAAAGTGATGTTTTAGCATTTATAGAATTAGACATTGACAACCAAGAGCTCGATCAAAAATTTGATTTTATCACATCCTTTGGAAATTCCACCTTTAACATTTCTAATATTGAAGTACTTACAAAAGAAATAATCAAAGTAT
>JBLIBC010000002.1:0-39152 GCA_047632015.1 Glaciecola sp. | reverse complement strand
GTTATAGTTTCCTGTAGTAGTAACAACGATGTCAGCTTCCAAAATAGCCTTGTCCATGCTTTTCACTTCGAAACCTTCCATTGCAGCTTGTAAAGCACAAATTGGATCAATTTCAGTTACAATAACTCTTGCTCCAGCACCTCTTAATGATTCAGCTGAACCTTTTCCAACATCTCCAAATCCTGCAACAACAGCAACTTTTCCTGCCATCATCACATCAGTAGCTCTACGGATACCATCCACTAAAGATTCTCTACATCCGTACTTGTTATCAAACTTGGATTTAGTTACCGAATCATTCACGTTGATTGCTGGCATTACTAAAGTTCCATTTTTTTCTCTTTCTAATAACCTGTGAACACCAGTAGTTGTTTCTTCAGACAATCCTTTGATGTCAGCAACTAATTCAGGAAATTTATCAAAAACCATGTTGGTTAAATCACCACCATCATCCAATATTAAATTTAAAGCTTTACCGTCTTTAAAACCTTTTAAAGTTTTTTCGATGCACCAATCAAAATCTTCATCACTTAATCCTTTCCAAGCAAAAACAGGAACTCCTGTAGCAGCAATTGCAGCAGCAGCATGATCTTGTGTTGAAAAAATATTACAAGAAGACCAAGTTACCTCAGCACCTAAAGCCACTAATGTTTCTATTAAAACTGCCGTTTGAATAGTCATGTGTAAGCATCCTGCAATCCTTGATCCAGCTAATGGTTTTGAATCACCGTATTCTTCTCTCAAAGACATTAAACCTGGCATTTCCGCCTCAGCTAATAATATTTCTTTTCTACCCCAGTCAGCAAGACTAATGTCTGCTACCTTGTAATTATCTGTTGCTACTTCACTCATAATTTTAAATTTTGTTTGCGCAAAAATACTAACTAACAGCTCATTATCAAAGTGTATAACTAAATAAAACACATGCATTTAGTGTTTTTTGCACCGATCTACCATTTTATCGGGCAAAGTAGCCCAAAATAAATTGAACTTTTTTTACAGCTCATAATAGTATAAACACTACTTTAGCACAAGTATGGGCAGTATTTATAACAAAATAATTGAAGGACATGAGGCTAATAAAAAATCATTAGCTGTATTAATTGACCCTGATAATTTGGATTTTTCCTTGCTTGAACACAAAATTCAATTATCGGTTAAAGCAGGTGTTGATTACTTTTTTTTAGGGGGTAGTTTAATTGCTGACGATTGCCTTGATAAAGCTTTGGACATAATTCAAAAAAACTGTGACATCCCTACTGTAATTTTCCCAGGAACAGTTCAGCAAATAAACAGCAAGGCCGATTCCATTTTATTACTTTCTTTAATCTCAGGAAGGAACCCTGAAACACTTATTGGAAAACACGTAGCTGCTGCTCCAATATTAAAAGCTAGTGGTCTTGAAATTATATCAACAGGATACATGTTAATTGACAGCGGAAGAGCAACCACGGCATCTTATATAAGTAATACCTCTCCTATCCCAAGTGACAAACCTCAAATAGCAGCATGCACCGCTTTAGCTGGTGAAATGCTCGGATTAAAGATTATGTTTTTAGACGGCGGAAGTGGTGCGTTGAATCCTGTTCCTGATAAAATGGTAGCTGCCACACGAAAAACTGTTGATTGCCCGATCATTGTGGGAGGTGGTATTAAAACTGCTGAAAAAGCAAAATCTCTATATGACGCAGGTGCAGACATCGTGGTAGTCGGTAACGCTTTCGAGGAAAACGCTGAGCTTATTCTTGAAATTGCTTCGGCAAAAAACTAAGACTTTACCTCAAAAATTCTAGTTCAAACTCAATCAATATTGTGTTGTTGATTTCAACACTGCCCTCTTATATCATTTGTACCATTTTTTCTTATATTAGCAGGGCTAAATAGAATATTGAACGATCTAATAACTTATTAAAATGAAAAAAAAATTACTTTTTGCAGCTTTGATAGCTGGCACAAGTGTACTAAATGCACAAACTATTACTAAAGACGACTTAAAATGGACCATTGGAAACATGTGGCCATCAAAAGTGAATAATGTTGATGCTACGTCAATCGATTTTACTGCAGGAACTGGTAAAACTTGGGACTTTTCAAGCTATACAACAGGAACTGACGACACAATAAAAGTAGAATCATCAACCATATCTGATTTGAAAATTACTTCAGATCTTACTGGAGATATAGATTATAAATCACTAACGGGGAACTATTCTCTTGCTGGTATCGTGAACAATGCTACTGATGACCCAACGTCCGGACACATGGGATTACCTCACGTACAAGGTGAGGCATGGGTAAGCGCTTCAACAGTAGGAGGGTTTCTTGCAGTTAACATTACAGGGACTGTAATTTCTTCTGGAACAATCACTGTTCCTTGGGGAACTTATAACGCTCTTTTAGTTAAAGAAGCTATTACTGGAGGAATCCCAGCACAAACTACTTACTACTGGGAAACTTTAGAACATGGAAGAGTAGCCGCTTATGCTTCAGAAAAAACAAAATTAATGGTAATGCAATCTACTAACTTTACAGTTGGAGTATCTGATGTTAAAGCAAGTACTGGGTTTAGTGTATATCCAAACCCAGCAAGTTCTGTAATTAACATTGAAGGAGCTTCAAGCGGAACTATTAAAGTACTTAATACATTAGGAAGTGTTGTTGCAGCATTAGCTTTTGATGGTACTAAAACGTCCGTTGATGTTTCAGGATTAAGCAAAGGATTATACTTTGTTCAGTTAACGACAAACGATGGAGTTAGCACTCAGTCGGTAGTTGTTGAGTAAGAACTCATGTAAAGCAAGTAAAGCACAATACATTGTTAAAAAAAGGGGATAAGCTTAAATGCTTTTCCCTTTTTTTGTGCTTACATTTATCACTGAACTGAAAAGCATAAAATTGTGGTTGACATTAACATCGTAAACAAGTCCAATCATCCTTTACCTGAGTACAAAACAAGTGCGTCTGCGGGAATGGATTTAAACGCAATGCTCACAGAAAGCATTGTACTAAAACCCATGGAACGTAAATTAATTCCTACTGGATTATCCATTGAACTACCAGTTGGATATGAAGCGCAAGTTCGACCAAGAAGTGGATTAGCCTTAAAACATGGTATCACCGTCCTGAACACACCCGGAACAGTTGATGCAGATTACCGAGGCGATATAGGTGTTATTTTAATCAACTTATCCTCTGAAAATTTTGAGGTGAAAGACGGGGAAAGAATTGCACAACTAGTAATTGCGGCTCACGAAACGGCTAATTGGACCCTTGTTGGTTCGCTTAATGAAACAGAAAGAGGAGCTGGAGGATTTGGCAGCACCGGAAAATAAAAGATTTAATAAAAATATAATAACCTTAAAAATTACAATCAGATGAAAATTATCGTACCAATGGCAGGAATGGGAAAAAGAATGAGACCTCACACAATGCTTGTTCCTAAACCGTTAATCCCAGTAGGAGGAAAACCAATTGTTCAAAGATTAGTAGAAGATATTGCTAGTGTTTGTGAAGAGCAAATTGAAGAAATTGCATTTATCATAGGCCCTAGTTTTGGAAAAGCAGTGGAGGAAAACTTAGTAAAAGTAGCCGAAAGCTTAGGAGCTAAAGGATCTATCTGTTATCAAACAGAGGCACTTGGAACAGCACATGCTATTTTATGTGCACAACAAGCGTTAGATGGTCCAGTGATCATTGCCTTTGCTGACACTTTATTCCGTGCTGATTTCAAATTAGACGGAAACCAAGATGGAATCATTTGGGTGCAACAAATTGACGATCCAAGTGCTTTTGGAGTTGTAAAATTAAACGACAAAAATGAAATCACAGACTTTGTTGAAAAGCCAAAAGATTTTGTAAGTGATCTCGCTATCATTGGAATTTATTACATCAATGACGGTCCACAACTTAAAAAAGAACTGCAGTATTTAATTGATAACGACATCAAAGATGGTGGAGAATATCAGTTGACAAATGCCTTAGAAAACTTAAAAGCTAAAGGAACAACGTTTGTTCCTGGTCAAGTGAAAGAATGGTTAGATTGTGGAAATTATGCAGCAACTGTTTACACCAATCAACGAGTGTTAGAATTCATTAAAGATGACAACATTGTAGCCTCGGACTTAAAACTAAATAATTCCGTAGTTATTGAACCTTGTATGATTGGCGAAGGTGTAGTAATTGAAAATTCTGTAGTTGGACCACATGTCACTTTAAGCGCTGGATGTACTGTAACCAACAGCATTTTGAAAAACAGCATCGTGTATGAAAATACTTCAATTGAAAACGAAGTAATTTCCGATTCCATGATTGGGAATGATGTGAAACTAAAAGGACAAATGAAGGAAGTAAGCATTGGGTCTTTCTCCTCCGAAAAATAAGATACGCTTTGAATAAATCAATTGTAATAGTACTGTTTGCGGTTTTGATTTTCTCTTGTAAATCAGGAGAAAAATCAAAATCGCATACTTCAGGAAAGGAAAACCCAGACAAAGTTTTAGAGGGTGATGCACTCGTTATTGAAGCGCAAAATCAAAAAAACAAAGGCAATTTACGAGAAGCTTTAAACTTGTATTATTCTGCATTGAAAAAACAAGGAAGCACAGCTGCTATTCACTACGAAATTGCCCAATTGGTGTATGAGTTGGATAAAGATTATGAGGAAGCAGCAAAGCACATTGCAATCTCACTTGAAGAGGACAACACCAACAAATGGTACCTGTTTTTTTACTTAAAAATTAACGAAGAAAACCGGAAGTCATCGGAGATAGAAAAAGGGTTTGTGATGCTCCTCAATGCTTTTCCTAACAACACGAGTTACATTGTTGACTTTGCCGATTTTTACATCAGTCAACAGAAATACGAAAAAGCACTGACTTTGTATGGTGAGGTTGAAAACAAATTAGGCGTCACTGAGTCCATCAATAAAAACAAGTTCCTGATATACAAAGGACTTAAAAAGGATGATTTAGCCATTTTAGAGTTAGAAAAACTCATCAAAGCGTTTCCGGTTAATGAAAGGTATTACATGGAATTGGTGGACATGTACCGATTACAAAAAAAGCATGACAAAGTCCAAGAAATATATGAGTTAGCGTTAAAAAAGATGCCTGACAACAGTGCCGTTAAGGACGAATATGCGCACAATTGTTTTTTAAACAACAAAATTGACACGGCATTCGATTTTCACGAGCAAGTAATAAAGGATAAATTGTACAAACTTGAATACAAACTTGAAATTATCAGCTTGTATGTTAAATACGAAAAGTTCGACAGCACCTTAACCAAAAAAAGAGAGGTGCTTCAACAAATCGCACATAACATCCATGGTGAGGAATACCAGTACAACAAATTCATGGGCGAACTCAATTACAGAAAAAGGGAGTATGCCAATGCTCGTAGTAACTTTAAAAAAGCCTTGAGTAGCTCGCAAAATAATTATGGAACTTGGCAACAACTAATCATTTGCGATAACGAACTTGAAAACTACCAATTAATGGCTGCTGACGCTTTGGAAGCACTGTCTTTTTTCCCAGCTCAAGCCGATTTGTATTACTACTATGGCATAGCTTCAGTTCAATTAAAAAACGATGAAAACGCCATTAAATATTTTGAACAAGGGCTTGAGTTAAGCAAGGACAAAAGACAAAAAACTGGAATGTACAGCGCTTTAGGCGATAGTTACTACAGCTTAAACAACAAAGTAAAGGCGTTCAAAAATTATGATGCGGCTTTAGAACTAGACTCCCTTAATGCATTAGTTTTAAACAACTATGCCTATTACTTATCTGTTGAAGGTAATCAACTAGTAAAAGCCGAGGAGATGTCAAACATGTCCAACGTACTTTCACCAAAGACAGCTTCGTTTAACGACACCTATGGCTGGATTTTATATCAAATGGGACGTTATGATTTAGCGCTTGAATGGTTGCTTAAAGCAGAGCTTAATGGTGGTGATGAAAGCGGAGTAATAATGGATCACATTGGTGACAGCTACTTTAAATTACAACAATCAAATAGGGCGTTAACCTATTGGAAAAAAGCAATCAAACTAGGAGCTGATCAAAAAAGTATTCAAACCAAAATTGATCAACTATAATGAGGCTTACCAGTAAAATATTAATACTGGTGATGTTAGTTATCGGAACAGCTTGTAGCTCAAAAAAGAAGCTTGTCGAAAAAAAGCCAATTCCGGTTAGTATTTGTGGGATTTATACCGACAGCTTAAGTCAATACTTCCCATTGTTAGACACTTCTGCTAGTCATGATTGGCTTAAAATCAAAGGTGACCTCAATGCAGAATTCAAAGGAAAAGGATATGAAATAAACATTCAAATAAGAATTAAGCCTAACGATACTGTCTGGATTTCCATGACCAAAGCTTCCTTTCCAATCTTAAAATTATTAGCGACAAAAGACAGTGTGCTAGCCATGGATTTGTTCAATAAAAAGTACCTTAAAACAGATTACATAGGGCTTTCCAAACGAATAGGAGTTGAAGTAAATTTTAACTTATTTCAAAATGTTTTACTTGCGCAATATATCCCTTTACCAAATGATGACTTTAATTGGGAACAAGAACAAGAGTTAACATTAGCCAACTTAAGTAAAAGTAACCTCAACAAGGCAACTGAAGAACTTGATTCAAATATCACTTTTGTTTGGGCACAATGGATAGCCTGCGCAAGTAAATCCATGTCAAAGCAATACTTCATGGTACCTAGCACAAAAGAGGAATTATGGATTAAAAGTAGCAACCCAGACACGAGTACCTACTTAACAATTCCAAAAGAAATTGAAGTCACCACTTTGGTAGCCAAAAACAAAAAAGTATTTATTGCATTGAACTACAAGCGGTTCAAGCAAGCATCAACCATGAACGTTCCGTTTAAAATCCCAGACAATTATGCTGAAATGGAATAAAATCGTTTTTGTATTAATGCTGTTTTTGGTAAGTAACCTTGCTCTTTTTGCACAGGATAAAAATCAATTAAAAAAGAATAAAAATAAGATCCACAAGGAACTTAAAACGATCAAGGGATTATTGTCTGAAAACAAGGACGATCAAGATGGTGCTGAAGTAAGGCATTTGCTCAGTAAGCTCCAAATTACAGCTAGGGAAGAACTCATTCAATCAATCAATGAAGAAATTGGTGAACTTGATCATGACCTGGATGCACAAAATTATTCTATTGACTCCTTAAAAAATCAGCTTGTTGAATTTCAAGAACAATATAGAAAAATGCTTTTGTATGCTTACAAAAACCGAAATGCAACCAACAGCATTATTTTTGTTTTTTCATCTGACAATTTCAATCAGGCATACAAACGATTGAAATATCTTAAAAAAATTGGAGAATACCGAGAATACCAAGCTACTGAAATAGTGGGGCTTCAAAAAACAATAGAGGATAGAATTATTCGGTTGGAGAAGAAAAAAGAAAAGAAAAAACGCATCCTTGGGGATAGGTATTACGAAAAGAACAAGCTTCAAAAAGAAAAAAAGGCAAACAAGGAATTACTTCAAGAACTAAAAAAGGATGAAAAAAAATTAAAGAAAAAAATACGTAAAAAGCAAAAAGAAGAGGCCGAAGTTGACCTTCAAATTACTAAAATCATTGAAAGGGAAATTGCTGCAGCTCAGAAAAGAGCAGACAAGGAACGAGAAAGATTGAGAAAGTTGGCAAAAAAAAATGGAACCAAACAACCTAATTTTGGAGATGCCCCAATTGCTCCAAAACTATCTATGCAATTTGCACAAAACAAAGGGAAGTTTCCTTGGCCTGTAAAAACAGGTAAGATAAGTGCTAGGTTTGGTGTAAGACCGCACCCCGTTTTTGAGGGATTAAAAGTCACTAACAATGGCATCAACATGATGACCAATAAAGGAACTAACGCTACAGCAATATTCACTGGTAATGTCGTTGCTGTAATTGTTTTACCGTCCGGAGGTAAAAGTGCTGTATTACTTCAGCATGGAGCATATTTCACGATGTATTCTAACTTAATTACGGTAAAAGTTAAAAAGGGACAAAAAGTAAAATTAGGTCAAAATCTAGGGTTAATTAAAACCGAAGACAACGGTAAAACCGAGATTCATTTTGAATTATGGAAGGGTAATGCAAAGCAGAATCCTGAAGGTTGGTTGAAAAAGAAATGACTTATTGAAATAAAGAAAATCATCTCACACCACGCTTCAACACTGTAATATCCTTATCATACAATACCTGCCATTCATCGCAATGCTTCAAACTATCAGTTGCCCTCATAAATTCTTGCTCACCGGAAATGTAAAAATTTTCATGATTAGCATACACAATATACTCAGCATTCTTGATCCTAGGGTACTCATATAAGCTATCTCTAAGCGCTAAATGAGGTAGGATCGGCGAGTGCACACAAAGTACCGCATCGGACGGGAGAAGGGACAATTGATGGTAGACTTCGGAAACGTCATAATCCCTTACATAATGCTGCTTCTGGTAAAAGCGAACCTTAGCTTTGTTAGTGTAAAACACCGTACTGTCCATTGTTCGAATTGTCGCTGCTAAAACTAAAACTACAGCTGTCCATGCTAGGAATGTTTTTAATCTAGGTTTGGTAATGCCAGAAACCACATCAAAAATTCCAAGTGCTAAAATAGGTGCAAACTCAATGTTGTACTGCAGTCCAACGCCCCACATGAAATGAGTGTTATGAAATAGTTTTTGAAAATAAATGGGAATCAGCATGAACAAATACTGTGGTTTCCAAAGTAAAAAAGGGAGTCCTGAAAATAGTAAAATCACATGTAATTCAGTCTTAATGTAGTCGTGCTTAGGGTTAGCGTGGTGGTTTACAAATAAAGTTTGAAAAGAATCAACTGGATGCATCACAAGGTGAACAACTGCTTCAACAGGACCATTCCCTAAGTATTCATAATCAAAGTGCGCAAATGTGCTGGAATAGGATAAGGCCGGCATGACTAGCGTTATAATTGTCAAGAAATAAGCAGCACAAAAAACGGCAGCAACAAGTAAAAACTTAACGAGCACAGAGTCTTTTCTGCAATTAACTATTAATCCTAAGCATACAAAAGTCATCCATAATGATATGTTTTCTTTTGATACCAATATAAAAAGCAGCATCAAAGATGCGGGAATCAACTTTCTCTTTTGCACCCAATAAAAAAACCAGGGCACCAGGGATGCAGCAACCACATTGCTATGATAATCGTACGACAGCGCACCAAAAACACCAAAGAAACTGTAAAAATAAAACGCAGCTAGTGCTGGAATTACAGGATGACCTTTTTGACCTTTAAAATAGCTGTAGACTCCCCACCCTCCTATCAAAATAGCAGCAATTTGAACAACTAACAAAGTATAAGTCCCAAATACCAAGCAAAGCGGAGAAAAAATGATCAGGTAAAGATCAAAATGATCAGCCAGTAAGTTTTCGTTGAACATCCTAAACAGTGAACTGTCATTCCATTGAAAGTGCGTATAATCATACATCGCATTTGTATACAACCCTAAATCCAGTGCATTAGTTCTAAAATTATAATGATTAACCAATGAGATCAAAGAATAAACGATCCCAAAAACGACTATCAGAACAACTAAAGGACTAATTTTTGTCTTGAAAATCATCATAGTATTCAATCATTTTCTAAAACTCACGTCATCCAGTCCTCCCCTTTAGGGGCGGTTAGAGGCGGCTTCTCACACATTAGCATTCATCAACCCACCACCATCAACCAAATCATGTAAACAAACATGCTTCAATGCATCATTCAACAAACCAACATGCTCCACTCTGTGGGCATCGCTTGCAACAAACTGAACCATCCCTTGCTCCATAAGCCACTTAACGGTTGGCTTTGCTCCTCCAGGATACAGCCCACTTAAGGAGTTAAGATTAACTTGAAACAATACGCCTTGAGCTTGTAAAGCACCATATTTCTCCCTGTTGCCTGAAAAATACGGATACCTCTCAGGATGCGCTAAAACAGGAATAAATCCTTTCTCTTTGATTTTCGCTATCAATTCATCAAGACCCATAGGCTCATTAAAATAGGACAGCTCAAAAAGTAAATATTGATAATCCTCATTACCAAAACTAATGATGTCATCTTCATCCAATCGTTTCAGTAATTCCCTATCGAAATTATACTCAGCCGAAACTTCCAATTGGATGTCTATGCCTTTTTCTTTTACTGCTTGAACCAGCTCCTTATGAGATTTTAATATTACCTCTGAACTATTTTGATAATAACCATGCATCACGTGAGGTGTGCACACCAATTTTTGGTATCCTAAGCTTATCATTCCTTCGATCATTTTAATGGACTCCTCCATGTTGGGAGAACCATCGTCTAATCCTGGTAAAAAATGAGCGTGAATGTCTGTTTTAACTAAATTAATGTCAATATTATGTTCCTTCTTTTCGTCCTTTCTTTTTGAAAAAAATGAAAACAAGCCCATAAACTACTAATTATATATCCTGATTAAAGTGATTGTCTTTGAACCAGCTTAAAGTAATTTCCAAACCTTCTTTGATATCCACACTTGGTTGATACCCTAAGTGCTCTTGCGCTCTTGAGATAGAAGCTAAAGAATCTCTTATATCACCTGTTCGTGGGGGACAAAACTCAGCCGGAGCTGACGCATTAGCTGCATTTTGTAATATATCGTATAATTGAATAACCGAAGTCTTTTCACCACAAGCAATATTACAAACCTCGCCGTAAACCCCTTCCGATTTTGTAAACATTCCCTTAATGTTTGCCTGAACAGCGTTCTCCACAAAGGTGAAGTCTCGTGATTGCTCACCGTCTCCAAAAATTTTACCTGATTCATCAGCTAATAGAGCATTCATGTACAATGGAATAACTGCTGCGTATGGCCCATTAGGACTTTGATTCGGTCCAAAAATATTAAAGTACCTTAACCCAATGACGTTAAAATCATATACTTTTTTGAAGACTTTTGCATAAAGCTCATTGGTTTTTTTACTTGTTGCATAAGGAGACAACGGATCACCCGTGACATCTTCAAGCTTAGGTAAATCAACATTGCTTCCATAAACAGAACTACTACTTGCGTACACCATCTGTTTAACGCTTGCATCTTTTGCTGCTGTAATCATGTTTAAAAACCCTGTAGCATTTGCTTCGTGGGTTGCTAAAGGGTTATTTATAGAACGAGGAACTGAACCCAATGCTGCTTGATGACTAATGTAATCAATCCCAGTACACGCTTTTATACAGGTATCAATATCAGTGATGCTTCCCTCTATAACTTCAAGCCTATCATCTTCATCGTACTTTTCTAAATTTTCTTTATAACCATTTGAAAAATTATCTAAAACGCGAACTTTTCCTGCTCCGTTGTCCATTAGATACTGAACAATATTCGATCCAATAAAACCGGCTCCTCCTGTTATCAAAAAAGAATAAGAGGATATGTCCCCTTCATGATACTTTGTATTTATTTTCCAATCGCTCATCAGTAGCACTAGTCTTTTAAATTATTATTTGTTTGGAAGTTCCACGCTGAAGTCATCATATTTTCCAAACTTAGTTTTGCAGTCCACCCAAGTTTTTCTTTAGCTTTTAACGGATTTGCATAAATTGCAGTTACATCGCCAGCTCTCCTTGGGGCAATTTCAAAAGTTACCTTTTTACCCGTGGCTTTCTCAAAAGCAGCAATTACCTCAAGCACTGTGCTTCCCTCACCTCTTCCTAAATTGATACAGTCAACCACTCCTTCTTTAAGATCATTAAGGTACTTAATAGATTTCACGTGCGCAATGGCAATATCCACCACGTGAATGTAATCGCGGATGCAAGAACCATCTTTAGTGTCATAGTCATTACCAAATACTTGCAAGCTTTTTAATTCCCCGCCCACCACTTTCGTTAAGTAAGGCACTAAATTATTCGGAACACCCTGAGGCTCATCTCCTAATAATGCACTTTCGTGTGAACCGACGGGATTAAAATACCTTAATAAAACCGCTTTAAAAGCATTTACTTTAGTAAAATCTTGAATGATTTCCTCACCAACTATTTTTGTATTTCCATAGGGAGAAGTAGCCTTTGCAATTTTCGTGCTTTCATCAATTTTTATTTCAAGAGGTTCTCCATACACTGTGCAAGAAGAAGAAAAAATAAAATTTTTGATCCCATGTTTTTTACAAACAGACAACACAGTCACTAGACCTCCTATGTTATTCCTATAATATTCTAATGGATCAGCAACCGATTCTCCAACCGACTTATGCGCTGCAAAATGAATGACTGTGGATATGTTTTTGTACTTTTCAAATACCTTTTCGAGCGCTGACTGATCTGTCACGTCAACTTCCTCAAAATCGAAATGTGTTGGTTCTATTTGACCTATTCTGTTAAGTACTTTTTTACTTGAGTTCACAAAATTATCAAGCACAAGAACTTTATATCCTTCTTTGAGTAGTTCAACAACAGTGTGCGAACCTATGTAACCTGCACCACCTGTGACTAAAATCATACTATAAACTCCAGTATTTTAACTTATTAATTTTACCTCGAAAAGCGCCTTTTAAATCGACCAAGACACCTTCAGCAGTTAACCATTTTGAGAAATCGTCCTCAGTGTAATCTAAATATTGTTTGTGATTTACTGCCACAATTATTGCATCATATATTGTACCCCTAATTTCTGGAATCAATTCAAATCCGTACTCATGCTTTACTTCATCACTTGACGCATAGGCATCATGTACTTCAACCTCTACTCCAAAACTTTTCAATTCGTCAACCACAGAACTGACTTTTGAATTCCTGATATCACTCACATTTTCCTTAAATGTAGCTCCCATTACCAGTACTTTAGAATTCGTAATATCTTTACCTCCTGCAATAATTTTTTTAACCACTTGTCTTGCTGTATGAGGACCCATGGAGTCATTCAGTGCTCTTCCTGAGTTAATGATTTTTGCATGAAAACCAAGCTCTCTTGCTTTGTAAGTTAGGTAATAAGGATCAACACCAATGCAGTGACCTCCTACTAAACCAGGGAAAAACTTCAAAAAGTTCCATTTTGTTCCAGCAGCTTCTAATACTTCATAAGTATTAATACCAAGTTTGTTAAAAATCAATGACAGTTCATTCATTAAAGCAATGTTCACATCCCTCTGAGTATTCTCAATGATTTTTGCTGCCTCAGCAACTTTTAAACTTGATGCTCTATACACGCCAGCTTTAATAACCATTTCGTAGACCTTAACCACTTCATCAGCTGATTCCTCATCACAACCAGCAGCTACTTTCACAATTTTAGTCAGAGTGTGTTCTTTGTCTCCCGGGTTAATTCTCTCTGGTGAATACCCCACTTTAAAATCTTCAATGTATTTTAATCCTGAAACGTCTTCCAATACTGGAACGCAATCTTCTTCTGTACAACCTGGGTAAACAGTCGATTCGTAAACCACGTAATCTCCTTTTTTCAAAACTTTAGCAACAGTTTCTGATGCTTTTAAAAGCGGAGTTAAATCAGGTAAATTGTGTTCGTCAATTGGTGTTGGAACCGCAACAATGTAAAAAGTAGCTTCTTTCAATTCATCCAATGACGTAGTAAAATGTATGTCACGTTCTTCAAACTCCTCTTTTGACAGCTCCTTACTTGGATCTTCTCCATTTTTCATCATATCAACCCTTCCTTGGTTAATATCGAACCCAATAACGGAAATCTTCTTTGCGAATTCTAAGGCTATTGGAAGTCCCACATATCCTAATCCGATTACTGCTAACTTCTCTTGTTTGTTGGCTAATCTCTCAGAGATTTTCATACTTACTTATGTTTAGTAAAGTGGACGTTGTTAAATCTTAAAGCAAGTCCAAAATGCTCAATTTTTACTAGAAAGCGCTAAATTAATCAATTTATAGATTTTTACTTCACCAAATAAGTAAAACTTTAATCGTACCTGGTGGTAACAATGTGAAACCGCAACTTAAGGCTTAATAACTGTTTGCTTTACAAGACAAATCTGTTATTTAATGGGCTAATAAGACAGCATTAAATTATACTACATGGGCTTCTTTATTATGGATAATCAGCTTCGACCTAACCTTTTTGATACGAGATTCGTACCTGCTAATGAATGGTACACACAACGCATTATCATTCAAAATTAACTTCGTTACATTTTTCATCGTGATTAGTTTAGTTAAATGTGTGTGTGTGTAATTGTCAAGTTGAATAGCCCAATGATCATGATTTGATCATGCAATCGAACCTTCAAATAAAAAAGGTTGGGTTAAGCAGTAATTATAAAATAATTACCACAGGAATATAATATCAAAGGTACACCGAGGACCTTGGAACTTTTGGGTCAAAAAAAAGCAGGAAGAAAATCAATTCTTCCTGCTTCATAATCCTTATATTACCTTACCTAGTTCACTTGAACCACCGACACTCCTGACCCTGCTTCACCTTTCACAGAAACAAAATACAACCCTGTTCCAAATTCTCTTAGAGAAATTTGCTGAATATCTCCAGTTCCAGTAGTCGTTGATAATAATTGTCCATGAACATTAAAAACTTTCACTAACACGGCTGAACCTCCAAATGAACTAACGTCTACATTAACAACGTCATTTGTTGGATTTGGATAAACCGAGGTAGCTAATGATATTTCAACTATTCCGTTTACTCCTCCTGTGCCTGTATCAACTTTAGTACATTCAGTAGTAACATACACCATCAAGTTATCAGTATCACTGTCTCCACAATTATTAGAAATGGTAACTTTTACCTCGTAAGTTCCCAAAGCAGCATATTGATGCTCCATAAAAATTGCTTGACCTCCAGTAACTACTTTTGTAGTTCCGTCACCAAAATCAAAGCTATATGAGCTCCCTCCATCGGCTAGAAATACAACATCTCTATTCGTGCAGTGTACTATGGTATCGTTGTCTTCGCTTTCAATCCCAAGGTCTAAACTAGCATCTACAGCCACATTGCCTTTTACTTGGATTAATTCGCTATGCACCGTGTCTTTAATTCCACAACCATTTTCAATAATTGAATAAGCAATGTAATTCCCTTTTGCGCTATATGAATGATGTGCTAAACCAATTGGTAATTTCAAACCCTCACCAAACACAGCAAGAGAATCAACTTCATAGCTTCCTTGGTTTCCGTCACCAAAATGAACCACTTCTTCTCCAGGATAAAATGTGAACACCGAAACAAAATCACCTAAACAAAGTTCGTTATCCACTACTTCAAGTCCTCCATCATCGAAAAAATCCATTCTTTCAGAAATTTTCACGTCAGTCCCCACATAAATTGAATCTATAATCTCCATTTTATCTCCACAAACTCCGACAATACTTAATGTGACTTTATAAGTTCCTGCACTTGCGTATTCATGTGAAATGATTTTCTCATTACTTACCGTACCGTCTCCTAAATTCCACAAGTCAGCAGACGCATGTTTTTCCAGGTCATCATTGAACAAAAACACTTGATCTCCCGGGCAAACTGAATCTGGAAGAAAATCTTCAAAATGAATATTTTCCCTTTCCCCAAGTGTTCCAACTACTACTGAGTCTTTATGTAATTCAGAAGAGTTACCACATTGATCCTTTGCTATCAAAGTAACTTCGTACTTTCCTGCTTGCGCATAAGTGTAATTATAATATTCATCTGTGGTGGTCACAGTGTCGCCATTTCCAAAAGTTAATGTAGCTGAGCCTGCACCATTTACAGCTGCTTGAAACTCATGTTCGTCACCTAAACAAATTGAATCTGGAACGGAAAGAGAAACCCAACCATTAAAAACTCCACCTCCACTTTTAATATAAATTGAATCATTCAGCGTAGTATCATTCCCACAGTAGTCAGTTAATTTTACACTAAAAGTGATGTTACCTGTTGTAGAGAAAGCAACATATGGACTTGCTTCCTTGCTATTTTGACCATCCGAAAATGACCACTCATAATGTTTTGCATTGCTGTTGACATAAAAACCAGTTTTTTCTCCTTTACACAAACTGTCATTCTTGTCAATTCTAACACTTCCATCAAAAGACGTTTTATTTGCAACAACAACAATTCCGTGAATAATTGAATCGTTGCCGCACGCATCGGTTACTTTTGCTTCAATGGCATACTGATCAACAGCCGAAAAACTAAATTCAAGTCCGTGATCTTCTCTATAATCAGTAATTCCAGCACTTAAGTTCCATCTAATTTCTCGATCTCCATAAGCATTCTCAACTGACATGATAAACTGCTCATCCACACAAACAGGATTGTCCACATTAATTGTTGCCGAAGGGAATTTAAAAGGCTGTGAGTTACTCACCACGACCGAATCAGTAAGTACGGTGTCTTTTCCACAGTTGTTAGTAATGGTACATGTGATAACATAATCACCTTCAGTATCATAACTTTTATTGGGGTATTGATCATCTGAACTGGAACCATCACCAAAATCCCAAGCGACTTTATCAATCTCATCTGTATAAACATTCAGGCTTGTTTCCTCACCTGGACACAATAAATGTTCGCTTATGCCAATTTCAACAAACTCGTCACATTGAGCAACCGAAATTGAAGTGCTAAAAAGAAGCAGTGTTATAACTGATAATAATTGTAATCCTTTTTTCATATAAAAATTGTTTATAAAATGAGTTTCACGAAAGTACTATTCTCGTCAACTAATGTCAAGTAAAAAACGTGATAATGTGTGACGTCACTAAAACGATACATTTTATTTACTTTTCGTTTCTTGAGAATCTATTCTATCCAGACGTAAATTCCATTTCATCGACTGGGAAAAAGATTCTTGTTGTTCTAAAATATTTGGAATTTATATGCTACTAGAAAAGTTTAATTTTTTTCCTTGTACGTTTTCTTTGCTTCTTTTTTAAAGTCGTTTCTTTCTTTTTAAAACGATCCAAAAATTGAATAAGCTTGTTGTCAGGTTTAAAATTATCACAGGCAAGTGCATCAATGTATTCCTTCGGTAAGGTTGGAAATTGCTTAAACAACAACTTGCTCAAGCTTTTATTACGCTGAGTTTTTGCAAAGGTTTGTGCAACCAAAGGCAAGGCTAGTTTACCTCCCGAACCATTCGAGCCATCCTTAAAATGTATCGTGGGAGAATTGGCTCCTACTCTTGAAGCCATCACTATGTTGGGATTATAAGCCACAAACCAAGCATCTGAAAAAGACTGAGCAGTACCCGTTTTTCCAGCCAAAGGAATTTTTACTTGATACTTATTTCGCAACGATGTCCCTGTTCCTTCCTGAATCGCTTTTTGCAAAATTGCATTCATCAAAAAAGCGGTTTGATCTTGGATTAATTTTTCCCTTTTCAAGCTTTGCTCATTAGCATAAATAATTTCCCCCGATGCAGTTTTTATGGACTGAATACAATAGGGATTTACTTTGAAACCACCATTAGCAAACATGGCATAAGCAACAGCTACTTCCTTTAAATTGGCGGTTGCTGTGCCCAAAGCAACCGAAGGTTTGTTTTCTAACACCGAAGTAAAACCAATTTTATTCCATAAGTAATCTAACCGTTCAAAACCCATTTCAAAAAATAAATGCAGCGTAGGTAAGTTTTTAGAAAAGGCCAATGCTGCGGCAACGGAATACTTTCCACCAGATTCATGGTCGTAATTTTCTGGTGTCCAGCCTTCGTAATCAGTCAATGAAAAAGGACTGTTATCTATATAATCACAGGGTTCAATACCACTTTCAATGGCCGCCCCATATAACAACGGTTTAAAGGTCGATGCCATTTGTCTTTTTGCCAAAACTTGATCATACGGCTGCGTTCTAAAATCAATACCTCCTACCCATGTTTTAATTGCTCCATCGGCAGGATTAATAGCAATTAAACCAGCATGAAGTAAACTCAATGCTTGTCTTAAACTGTCACGAGTGGTAATTGAATCGGTGTAAAACCCATCCCACGAAAACAGGTCAACTGGATGAACAGCGTCGCTAGTGATCCCCAGCTTATCGTATTCCATTTGAACTAACTCACTCAACTCATTGGCTTGTCCCTTATCACTATACTCGGCTTTTAGTCGCCTTTGCATCACACCCAAATGTTCCTTAAATGAACTAGCTGCAGCATGTTGTAACTCAAAATTCAAAGTACTCTGAATTACTAAACCATCCTTTTCTAAATCGTAATTAACTCCCGCTTGAGCATTCAAGTTTTCTAATGTTTTTATTGCCTCTTTTTTCAACTGAAACAAATAATAATTAGCAATTCCCTCGGCATTATAATTAGCATAATCTAATGTTAAAGGAAGCTCTCGTAATGAATCCACCACCTCTTCATTAATGTATCCATAACGATACAATTGGTTCAATACTACATGCCTTCTGGACAATGCACGTTCTGGATGCAACCTTGGATTGTACAAAGAATTGCCTTTTAACATACCTACCAACATAGCAGATTCTTGAATTTTTAAATCACTTACTGATTGGTTAAAAAATCGCTTTGCAGCAGCTTCAATTCCGTAAACATTTTCACCAAAAGGAACGGTATTAAGGTACAGAGCTAATATTTCATTTTTGTTGTAAATAGATTCAATTCGTCCTGCCAAAATGATTTCCTTGCATTTATTTACGGGCATGGTCATTATTCCAAACCCCTTGCGTCCGTACATGTTTTTAGCCAATTGTTGGGTAATTGTACTGCCGCCACCTGCATGTCTGTTTTGAAGCAAAATCGATTTTACCAACACCCTCAATACACTCCTAGAATCAACTCCTTCATGCTCATAATACCGGGCATCTTCTGTGGCTACTAAGGCATGAATCAAATGAGATGGAATGTCATCAAACTTAACATTTGTCCTGTTTTTACTAAAATACTTACCTATTATTTTTCCGTCTTCTGAATATACAATGGACGCTTGGTCGTTTTGAAAAGACGCGATGTCTTCCTTGGAATATAGCTCACCAAAAAAACCAAAACTTACGCTGTGATAAAAGCCAAATAATAAAACGATTGAAATGCAAAAAAGCAATCCTAATTTGACGAAAATTTTACGAAACAAGCCATGCTTTTTAGCCATGAGTAAATATACTTAAACCTTATTAACATCACTTCCAAGTACAAAAAGTAAGCGCAAATTGTACTGAGAATCAAACACAAAAAAGGCGCCTGTTCAGAGCGCCTTTTTTATAGTCTAGTCTAAGTGGTGTACAATATATATTGAAGTTAATTGTAATTCAAATTGATTGATAACCAGTATAATATACAACAAATATTACGACTGAACAAATTTATTGCCCTAAAACGTAACTTTATTTGAATTGCTACGTATGTGATTATCTGGTGCTTGTTCACCTATAATAGGAAGCTTCGCTATTTTAAAACAGTCGTAATATATAAATTGAATTTTATGATGATCAAAAAAACATTCGCTCTAGTACTTTTTAGCTTTTTAAGTACCATTTCATTCGCTCAAATAACATACAATTCAAGCAGTTTTTCCAGTGCAGGAGACAGCATACACTTATCCAACGTTGTAAGTAACTTACAAAATCAAAATTTTGACACTACCGGAGCCAGTATTACTTGGGACTATTCAGGCTTGGTTGTAAATTCTCAAAGTGATACTAAATGGATTGTTCCATAAGAGGGTGGTTATAAAAATACTTGGTGCGCTGCCAACAGCATATTACTTGGTTGTAATTCCAAATTTTCGACATATACTGATTTAGGGGAACAAGCGTTAAACTCCTTGGTAATTGGAACAATCACTTTCAAAAACATAGTACACCATTATAAAAAACACAGTGCAGAGCTTGTGTATAAAATATTTGGTACTACTATTCAAAAAGGAGCTTTGCCAATAACGATTCCTATTCAGTATAGCAACGAGTATAGCGTTTACAGCTTTCCTATACAGTACGCTGGAAAAGACAGTAAACAATTATCCTTTTGCGATTGATTTGAATGAGCAAGGAATAAACTTTAAAAATGTGGTTAACGGAAAAAGAGTAAATCACGTGGAAGGTTGGGGAAGTTTAACGACACTATACAAAACTTACGCCTCGGTACTTAAAGTAAAAACGATCATTTACCGGTCTTATAGTTTGCATACAGCCCAAGTAACCAGTGGAAAGCTAGATACCCTCGTAAAGTATGCTTGGTTTGATACCAATGCAGGTGTTCCTGTATTGGAAGTGGAAGGTAATGTCGTGGCAGGCAAAACTGCAATGACAAAAGCTACCTACATTGACACCGTGAGATGTATTACTCCAAGAGCTCTATTTACCTACAGTCCTTTAGTTCCTTATTACGATATTACCGCTTTTAACGCTACCATCAGCTTTGGAAATTTAAGTGCAAGTACGGATTCTGTTCTTTGGGGCTTTGGAGACGAAAGCACTACTAATGTTGTTAATCCTACTCATACCTTTAATTGTCCTGGACTTCAAAACGTAAAATTGATTGCAGTTAACAAGACTTGTAGCCCATATCAAATTGACACTTTATCGATCCCATTGCACATAACAGACTCTACCAATTATTTTCAAAAAACAAGCTCTCTTTCTATTTGCTATGTGGACAGCGTGGGCATTCATGGGGACTACCAAAAAACAGATGGAGTATACAGTAAAACTTACACTGCTTTGAACGGTTGTGACAGCTCTATTACTGTCACTCTAAATGTGACGAGCATCAATAAAAACGTCACAAGAATCCTAGGTGCTTTAACGTCTAACCAAACTAATGCAAGCTACAAATGGTTAGACTGTAATAATTCTTATTCCCTTGTCCCTAATGAGATTGACATTTCTTATGCCTCTGCAGTGACAGGAAGTTACGCTGTAGAAGTCAGTAAAAACAGTTGCGTGGACACCTCATTTTGTGAATCAGTAATTGTCACTTCTGTTGACAATTTGGAAAATTCGCTGATATCTACAGTTTATCCAAACCCATCATCCTCTGTGGTTAATGTGCAGATGAACAAAGACGGAATGCATGAATTTAAAGTGATAAGTAGTGCGGGGTCAGTTGTCATTCAACACAGGTCAACAGCTGCTAACGCAAAGCTTGATCTAAGTGATCTTGTACCAGGAATATATCTATTAGTGGTTCTCAATGAAAACTCAGGATCTGAACAAAAAGCTACTTTAGTAAAACAGTAAACTGACACTTTAACGCTACCAATTTACCTACCGCATGAAATTTACTATTGCCCTAATAACTGTTATTTTACTTTCATCGAATGCCGCTTTTGCCGGTCTAAAAGAAGCCAAACACAAAATGGAAGTGGTGCCTTTTAAATTCAGTTTAAATGGCGGCGTTTACAGGTCTCGACTTGCCAATGCGATACCGGCAAAAAGAGAATACAACAACCCAGCATTTTTTGTTTAAGTGTTTTTGCCATTTAAAAGATCAGTGGACCTTCCTGAACATTTTGATGGTAACGACAGCACTTCTGTTTATTATGACCGTTTATTTTCAGCCAGTCCATATGCTGTATTTCACGTCACTGAAGACATGGGAAATGCCGCTGGTATTGGCCAAGAATTGTCAATTAGAGTAGTTAAACGAGTATACGCTAAAGTTCAAATTGCAAAAGTATATCTTTTAGTATTCCTTACCTTCCCCCCTAAACTCCCTCATGAAAGCAATCATCAGAACCCAATACGGAACTCCCGAAGTTCTTGAAGTAAAAGAAATTGACAAGCCTATTCCTAAAAAAAATGAAGTTCTTGTGAAGGTGCATTGCACCACAGTGAACAGAACTGATTGGGGAGGACTTACTGGCAAACCGTATTTAATTCGCTTGTTCATAGGTTTATTTAAACCCACATTACAAGTACCTGGAACGGATTTTTCAGGACAAATTGAAGCCGTGGGAACGCATGTGAAAAACTTTAAAGTGGGTGATAGAGTTTGGGGACTTGACGATCAAGGGTTAGCTTCTCAAGCGGAATACTTAACCATTAATGAAAAAGAGCCTGTTGTATTAATGCCAGAAGGAATGCCATATGATGAAGCGGTTTCCTGTGCCGAAGGCGCTCATTATGCTTACAATTTCATTAACAAAGTACATCTTGAAAAAGGGAACAAAGTGATAGTTAACGGGGCCACAGGAGCAATTGGTAGTGCTGCTTTACAAATTCTAAAAAGCTTAGACATTCAAGTCACAGCAGTTGGGAATACTAAAAATTTAGAGTTGCTAAAATCTTTAGGTGCTGACAAAGTTTATAATTTTGAAACAGAAGACTTTACAAAAATTGATAACGAAAAATACGATTTTGTTTTTGATGCAGTCGGTAAAAGTACTTTTGGGAAATGTAAAAAGTTATTACTCCCTAAAGGTATTTACGTATCGTCTGAATTAGGGCCAAATTCGGAAAACCTGTACTTGCCCTTATTCACAAAAATAAAAGGAGGCAAAAGAGTCATTTTTCCAATTCCTTCCGACTGTAAAAGAAGTTTGTTATACGTAAAAAACCTCATCGAAAAAGCTCAATTTAAGGCAGTGATTGACAGACACTATAAACCTGAAGAAATCCACGAAGCTTATAGTTACGCCTGTGGTGGACATAAAACAGGAAGTGTAATTGTAGATTTTGTAAAATAAAGAATCGCCGTATTATCAACCTTGTCCGCTACTCGCTAAGGCGTCAATTCTTGACTAACACTCCCCATGATCATCCTCAAAATATTCACTTCGGACACAATGGACTCCCCGGTGACAGTGGCACCAGCAATGGCGTCGATGTTTTTTCCGTAAATAAATTCATCATTTTTACTGGATGTAAATTGCTTTAACCAACCTCTTGACATGATTTCATAACCATAATCGGAGTCGTATTCAATCACTTTTACTCTTAAAATTTTACCTTTTACATCAAACACCGTAGCAAAATAATATTGCTCGTACTTGTCGGTAAATTCATTGTCTTCGCCTAAATCGGCAGCACTACAACCACCTTCCTCGCAACCATTAGCTAACGTTACTGCAACAAATCCTCTTTTCGTTGAGTCTTTGGTAATAGTGAATAATTCAATGTGACTTTGATCACGGAACTCAACAGGTAAATTGAATGGTTTTAAACTAAGAGAGTCTTCTTTTTTGAAAACTTTTTTAACCAATTTATCAATCTTTTTGTCCAAATATTTAGGGTACAGTGTCAAATACTCCACCCTAAAAGACAAGTGGAACAGCGCGACTAACAAAACGGGGATGTAAAAAAACTTTTTCAAATTTTACTGTAAGTTAAAGCCGACACCAGCATTGATGTAGTTTGTCCATTCGCTAGGTTTTGCTCTGTTTTGAGTCATTTGATAATCTAACTTGATCACTGCTCCTTTAGCCACTCTCCAGTTCAAACCAGTAATGACTTCAAATACATTGTAAGCGTCGTTGTTGATTGTGGACGAGTATACTGTTTGGTGTGTATTATACTGCTCAAGTCTTACAAAAGGAATTAAACCACCTTTCGCTTTTTTACTTAAACTGAATAAATCAAATCCAAATTCTGCATAGTAACCAACCATTTCAGAACCTAAGTTGGTGCTTCCAAACGTATTGTACTGATCAGTGTTACTAATTGCTATGTGGTTCAATTGACCTCTAAATGTAAAACCACTTTTGTTGTATTGTAGGTCAAGTCCAACCATCGATATTCCAACTATTGAACTGTCTGCAGCAGCATTTCCTGCTACATCACTTTTGTTAAGCCCGTCAAACAAATCTGATTGAGACTTTCCTCCGTAGTAAGCTAGTCCGACCTTAAGGCTTCGCACTCCGTAAAAATTTACTTTCCCAGCAAAGGTTGGTGAACTTGCTATTGCTTTTGCTCCTTTTTGTCTTCCTCCTCTTAAACCATTTGAACCTTTAAACTTTGAATTACCGCCCGAAAAACCATTAAAGCCGTTCATGATGTACAATTGGTATTTCAATCTTACTGGTTTAATGTTCCCTGAAAAACCTGCTCCAATTTCTCTCCAAGTAGAAGGTGCCACTTTGTTATCTAAATTCGGACGCTCCACACTGTAAAAGAAAGTAGGCTCGTGATACTCATTGATGAAGTTCATTGGCACCAACATCAACCCTGCATTAAAGTTGATGGATGAAGTCAATTTGTGTCTTAAAAATGCTTGTTCAACATACACCTCCTTAACATGTTCAAACTCAATTTCCGACACAAACTGCGTCTTTTTACTAAATTGATACCCCATGAACATCACTAACCTGTGCACATCTAGATTACCATTTTTTTGTTCAGAAACTCCTTGGTTGTAATCCACTTCACCATACCCTCCAAGTTTCAATTTCCCTTTCCTTTTGTTAAAAATTCTTTCGTTTGCTTTTAACTCACTTGCTTTAATAAGAGCACTTGTATCTTTTACTGCTGTAGTAATGGAGTCTTGAGCTGCAGCAGAAAAAGCTATCAGGGTTGCGATAAATGTGGTAATTATAGTCTTCATTGTTAATGGTATCGATGTTAAAATTTACACCGCAAAACTACGCAAGAAGTAAGCTTTTTGAAATACCGTGAATTAGGTATTTTATTGAAAAATCCATCTTGTGACTTTACTAAAACCCAAATAGTACTTCTTATAAAAGGTTCTAATCATTGTGACACTCAAAGCTAAATTGTGAATTAAATAAAACGACATGAAGTGGAAACGCAAAAAGTTTTTGTCTAATAAGCAACCCTTTACTTTTACTCTCGTCAATAAATCAGAACAGCAGATAAGATATTGAAATATGAAAAACAACAACGTAGTAACTCAAAGGCTTCACCAACTAATTCAAATAGAAAACATGAGTATTGAAGACAGCTTTGAATTGGAAAACTCACTGGATGAATTTGATAGGATGGAAGAAAACAATTACTTAATAACTAGAGAAAACTAACTAGGTTAGTACATCAATACAAACCGCTAAGAGGTGCAGTAAAATCTGCGCCTTTTTTTATGCCCGAACATAAGCATCTTATAAATTCACTAAAGTATATTTACCACATGGACATTCAATTTATCCGACAATTATGTTTGAGCTTGCCTTTAGCCACTGAGGATATAAAATGGGAAAACAACCTTTGTTTTATGGTTTACGAAAAGATATTTTTAATGGTAAGCTTGGACGAAATTCCAACTCGAGCTAGCGTTAAGGTTCCCAAAGAAACATTCATCGATATTTCATCACAGGATAATTTTAAACAAGCTGCTTACTTGGCAAAAGGTCAATGGGTAACGATAGACGACATTAGTCAATTGTCAAAAGAGGAGTCCTTGCATTACGTTCAGCAATCATTTGATTTGATTAAATCAAAACTATCCAAGAAGCTTCAGAATGCTTTATAGTTTTGAGTATAAAACAAAAAAGGGGCTACAGAATGTAGACCCCTTTTTTCACTTAACTTAACTTAAACTTGAATCATTACGGAAGATCTCCACCTCCCAAATCAAGGCACTTAACTTATTCCAAAGATAAAGCAGAGTCAGAGTAACTAAATAAAAACACACCGTACATAAAGCGTACATTTATTTTTACCCTTTTGCCATTTTCCGTACAATTGGGGTATATCACAGCTATATCGACGAGTAAAAGACTCTATCCTTCAATGTTTTAAGCTTATTTGTGTTTTATTTTCCAAATGAAACTAAAATGTAAAAAAGTGACTTTTTAAGCAAAAAAGTGCTTTGAAGCTTAAGCAATATCTGAAATTGAGGTAAAATATTACCTTAATCCTGTATCTTTACTACTCTATTTTGAGTCTTATTAGCGACATACAATTGAAATTAGCTAAGTTCTTATTAAAAAGAACTTCTAGTCCTGAGCGAAACGTGAGTGCGATCAACATTAAAAACGCAAGCACTTTGGCTATCGTTTACGATGCTAGTTCCCAGGAGTCAATCGATTTAGTAAAACGATACGTGAAGTTTTTAAAAGAATACAAAACTAAAGTACTTGCGTTGGGTTATATAAACGAAAAAGAATTACCTGTTGATGTGAATCCTAGTCTTGAATTTGACTACATCACAAAAAAGGAATTAAATTTATGTCTTGAACCAAAAAGCACGGCGGTCAGTAATTTTGTCGATGAAAAATACGACATATTAATTGGCTTAAGCGCAGAGGATCACATTGTGTTGCAGCACTTAGTTCATCATTCAAAAGCTAAGTTTAAAGTTGGAGCACAAAGGTTGTCCTACTCCTCACTTTTTGATTTGACAATTGTTTTAAAACCTGAGGAGGGAATTAGGCAATTAATGAAAAATATTGACCGATATTTACACGTGATAAAAAATTAAGAGCAGAACCCAGTTATGGAAACAGAAATTAGTGGCACCGGAGTAGCATTAGTAACACCATTTACAAAGGATTTAGAGGTTGATTATGTTGGGCTTGAAAAATTAGTCAACCATGTGATCAAAGGAGGGATAGATTATTTGGTAGTATTAGGGACTACAGGCGAAACTACCACGTTAACTGAAGATGAAAAAAAACAAGTTCTTGCCACGGTAAAGAAAGTAAATAACGGACGTTTACCAATAGTACTTGGTCACGGGGGGAACAACACGGCCTCTTTAGTTGAAAGTTTTAAAGACTTGGACTTAGATGGAATCACAGCAATACTGTCCGTAGTCCCACCATACAACAGACCAAACCAAGAAGGTTTATACCAACATTATAAAGCATTTGCCAAAGCCTGCCCACTTCCTTTCATTTTATACAATGTACCTGGCAGAACGGGTGTAAACTTGGAAGTTGAAACTACGTTAAAACTTGCTAAAGAGTTTGACAACATTTTAGGAGTAAAAGAGGCTTCAGGAGACATGAATCAAATCATGCAAATACTAAGGTCAGCGCCACAAGGTTTTCAAGTGATATCAGGTGATGATGGCATTACAGTTCCGCTTGTAAGTGTGGGAGCGCACGGTTTAATTTCAGTAGTGGCCAATGCCTTTCCTACTGAAATATCAATGGCTGTTCGTTCAGCATTAAAAGGTGATTTTCAAACAGCTAAGGAAAACCACTACAAATTATGGGACCTCATGGCATTAAGTTTTGCCGACGGAAATCCAGGCGGTGTAAAATGCATGATGGAGCAAATTGGTTTAATTGAAAACAATTTAAGGCTTCCGTTAGCTCCCGTTAAGCAGGAAGTAGCTGATAAAATAGCTGTAGCTGTAGGGAAAATATAATTTCCTCACATCACCTCGTAACATCTCATCACTTAAACGATTTTGGAAGGACATTAATGATACTTCCATTTGTCGCCACTTTTACTTTGATGTAATATGGTGCTGCATACAAATCATTGCAAATTAGTACATGTACTGGAGACTTCACATCAACCAGCAGTGGAAGGTCTCGTGGATGAGCAACGTTGTCGGCAACAAGTACCACGTTTCCACTTCCAAATTTCAGTTCTGCAAACAAGATAGCCTCTATGTCATTTTCTTGAGGGTCTCCTCCACTACCACGTTTCATTGCTTTGATTATTGTAGGACGTAATTCGGAAAAATCACGACAATGATAAACTCCTCCAGTGCTTCCTATTTTCTTTTTGTTAGCCTTTTTACCGTCACCGTCATTGAACAATACAATTCCCTTAACCCTTTTTTGGTCGATGCTGTTTAACCATTTTAGCACATGGGCAATGGACGCTCCCATACTACCTGTCACATCAATCACAAGTAAAATTGAATCCTTTTTAAAGTTGGTTAAACTCTCGTACAAATCACCACTTAACTCATTAGGCTCTTGGGATTTTTGCTTGGCAAGAAACCTCAGTTTACTGTCCTCAAGTTGCTGGCGAACAAGACCATAAACTCCCTCCACAAAAGCTGGAGGTGTACTTCCTGGAAAATTCTTAGCTGGCACATAGTACAGCTGTACCCTCACCTTACTCCCTGCTTCCTTTTCCCCTACCACATAACAAGTCACCTGATCTTTCGGGGCTATTTTTTTAATTTGATTCTCCACATCGTGCGCGTCCACAATAACCGTTGCATTTGGCTTTTCGATGTCGACTTCCGTGTTCCAAACCTTAACAATATCATTGGACCTAAGTCCTTTTAGCTCTTTGGTATCACCCGGGTTTAGTCCTTTTTCCACCTTAAATCCACGATCAAATAATTTATCAAGCTCTCGAATTTCTCTTGCTCGGTCTTTTGGGTCTACCACTACTTTTTGATAATGAATAACAAACCCATGGTAGTAAGTCCTGGCTTCTACTTTGGTCGTTGCCAGCACTTGTTCAATAAAGCGCACCGGCACTGAATCTACTAAATTATGTAAGGTTGGATAGTCCTTCTTTAATTGCTTAAACCTTTCTTCGTCCAAACCAACTTGCTGAAACTTCCTTGCTGATTTATATTGAGTATAGTAGTAATCAATTCCCAAAACCCTATGGCTGTTCAGCTCAGGTATTTTAACTCCTTTTTCCAACGAGCTTTTCGCAAAGGGACTGCTTATATAGCAAACCTTAAATCCTGAGGCATGTTTGTCTTTGTAATATTTTTGAACGTAATAAGGACGCGTTTTTACAAACGTTTGACTTTTTAAAGCAGGCATGCCTACAGCACCAAAGGCTACTATCAAGCATAAACAATATTTAGTAATTGAATCCATGATCTTACTGCATTAAAAGTAGCTCAACTAAATTTAACATAGGAAATTGTAACCCAATTACTTCATGCCTTCCTGGATATGACATGCTTGTAAACTAATGTTTTACAATTTTATGAGTCGAAACATTTACACCATCGTTTACTAGCAAATTGTAAACTCCTGGTAATAAATCCTCACCAAAGACCGTCCTGTCCGCTACATTAAAATGCTCAACCAAAGAGCCTGTTGTATTGTAAACGGATGCTAAGCCGGAAGTAACGCCTTTTACATTAAACGAACCTTCGCTAGGATTTGGGAAAACTGACAAATTACCGACGAATGAACCTTGCTTTGCAGATGTAATTCCACAATTAGGATCAGAACCATTAATGGTCACATCCACTGGAACCCTATCGCAAGAAGACCCTACCGTAACTTTCAACTTAAAGAAGTTTCCATAGTTGGCACTTACTACGTAGGCATCGCCGTATGGTGCTGACCAATCATTATAACATTGCTTTTCCACTGTAATAACACCTGCAACCACATGATCGGATCCAGCTGCTGAATTGTCAACCCAAATGTTTCCACTGGTTCCCACAGTGTTCATATAATAAGTGCCTGCTGGTATTGCAGTCCACCCTAAAGTTAAAGCTGTTTCACCTGACACGGAAGTAAATGATTTTGTTTTAACCACTGTTGTGCCATCACTCCCCACTAAATTAATAACCACATTTCCTCCATCACCGTTCACATAAACTTCGTCTATGGATAACTCCGAAGCAATTATTAATTTACTAGCGTATACTTGCGCGTTTGCTTGCCAACCTCCTGAAAAAGCAGTTTTCATGGTAGTATGTGAAACCGATGAAGCACCAGTTCCTCCCATCCAATATGTTGTATTTATACTAGGGCTTGGTTGGTAAGTAATCCCTGTACTTAATACCGTTGAACTCACTGCAGAACTGTACCAATTAACTGATGCTGATGCTGTTAATGTGGCTTTATCTCCAGCGTTACACGTCACGAAATTATTTGCAGAAGGCACCGAAGAGGTAACCGTTGCGCTTGCGTTAACCGAACTACAACCACTTGCCGAAACTGTTACTTTAAAAGTTCCTGCAGCTATTACTTCATAAACTGAGCTTATTGCCCCAATAATTACTGAGCTGTTTTTTTCCCAAACAAAGTTTTTTCCTGAACCCGTAATACCAGAATTCAAAGTTGTTGTTACCGGGGAACATAAATCGTAAGGCCCTCCTAAACTGACAGTTCCTAATGTTCCCGTAATCTCGATGTCATCAGAACGATTACATCCTCCTTTCCAAACCTCCAGTGTATAGGTTCCACTTGATGTGGCACTGTATGTATTTGCCGACGAAGAACTACTCACCAATGTTGTTGTCCCTTTTTTCCAGGTAAAAGTTACACCTGATTGAGGTAAAACTCCTCCATCCAAAGTAATGCTACTTACCCCGCAAATACTTTGATCAGTACCTAAAGCAGGTGCTGGTGCTGAACACCTGTGTGGTTCCATACCTGTATCACAGGCTCCTAGTAATGAATATGTTCCTAAAACGTCTTGCGACACTTCCCATACTAAAACTCCAATTCCACCTAAACCCATCACGTAATTAATTTTGTCTTCAATGGTATTTTTTCCATTGTAACAATACCCTCCAGTTAAATCATTTGCGAAAGTTCCCGGTTTATCAGACGATCCCACGCCATTCAAAATTTCACTGTACATCAATACTCCAGCACATCTGCTGTAAAAAGCTACACCTCCCAACATTTTGCTGTAAGGACAACCTTGAGTATTGTACAAGGCCATAGCGTCTTTCATGAATTGTAAGGAAGCGTGATTACTGTATCCAGCACTTGCGTCATAGGACATGATGTTCAAATCATCAATATAATTAAACACATCCGCCTGCCATTTATCGACATGTGCTGCTTCACCTCCTGCAGCGGCGGACACTTTATATCCAGCTGAATTCAGGGTTTCGTACAATATTTTAAAAAAGTTTTTGAAAGCCGTTTCCTGCCCGTAAGCTGGAAATTCCCAATCAATATCAATACCTGTCAATCCATGTGTTGTACACAACGACAAAGCCTCATTCGCAAAAGTTTGGCTTAAACTTGCGTTGTTCGCCACCGTAATAAATGCTGCTGATTTACCCCAACCTCCACAAGAAAGCCAAATATTTTTACCGTAAGTAGTAGCTTTGTTTTTTACATGATCAAACCTTGCTGGTTCCTCTAAGGTGATTCCTCCCGAGGTTGTGGGCAAGGAACCAAAATAGTAGTAATCCGTCATTTTATCCCACTCGATTGCAGCATCCATTTGAGCTGTTGTTCGATACTTTGGAATATATCCAATGATTTTTTGTGCTGTTACGCTTGAAAGACTTGTGATAATAAGCACAACAGCCAAGGCTTTGAAATTCGATAAAGAGGTTTTCATAGTGAGTTAAGTTAAGTGTAATAATAAATAAGGTGTTCTAATATAAACAACTTATTGCTTTTTTAGGCTCATAATCTATGATAGATTCACAATAAGGTTACTAAAAACGCAAATTTTACCTCAAAAAATTCATTTTTTTTCGAGGTTTTGTTCAAAAACAGGAGGTTTTGTTCCAATCTTGAGGCAATACACACTGGATGCTTTTAGCAATGAACTAATATCACATTCTTAGACTAGCAGCTATTCGCTAGTTCCTTTGACCTACTTAGACAATTTCTTCTTTTTAGGTGGACTTTTTTTTGCCTCCGGATTAAAATCCAAAGCTTTTTGAAGCCAAAACTCCAAATCATCATCCATATCAAACGCATCTGGGCCAATAAAAACAAAACCTTTCATCGGAACTCCGGTGAAATCCATCTTACGTGCTGAATTACTTTTAAGAGCTTCTTCGTAAAATTCCTTACCAATCCGGAGCATGATTTTATCTTCGGCGGTTTTTTTATCCTTCAACACCCCCACACACATCTTTTCATTGACCATAAAGACCAACCCTCCCATCATTTTTTTAAAGAAAAAATCCAGATGCTTGCCCGTGAAAAAACGCTCCACTCTTTCAGCTAAATACTCATCGTACGCCATATGCTAATATTTGATGTATTTTTTGAATAGAACTACGAAACTACAGTTGCCCCCTCCAAGTTGATTCTACTCACATGGATTTCAAATTCAACTCCGTATTGCTCGTACACCTCACCAATTACAGCCTTTACTTTCAACGCGCTTTCTTCCCCTTTACAAAGGGAAAAAATGGAAGGACCACTGCCAGAAATTGAACACCCTAAGGATCCAGCGTTTAAACTCACTTGTTTTACATCAGAATAACCTGGAATCAGAATTGAACGAATTGGTTCAATCACGACATCCACTAATGAACGTCCAATTAAATCATAATCTGATTTATATAATCCAGCTATTAAACCACCTACATTTCCCCATTGGGTAATGGCTTTTTTAAGGTCTATTCCCCCTTTAAGTACCCGACGGGCATCTTTTGTTTTAACTTCCAATTGAGGGTGAATTACGGTACACCACAATTCATCAGGCGTATTTATTGTCACAATATCAAGAGGTTCGTAACTTCGAACCAAAGTAAAACCTCCACAAACACTTGGTGCCACATTATCAGCATGTGCTGTCCCACTAGCCAGCTTTTCGCCCATCATGGCAAATTGCACTAAATCAACCTTTTTAAAAGGTTCATCCAATAAATAATTTGCTGCTACAACTGCTGCTGAACTACTTGCTGCTGAACTTCCAATACCACTTCCTGGTTTCACCCCTTTGAACAATTCAAAATCAATTCCTTGTTTTGAATTAAGGTTATCCAACATGGCTTGAACCGCCACTGTTACCACATTTTCACCTGGTTCACAAGACAAACCTTCACCGTTGTGAATTTTTGATATACTTAACTTCCCTGAATCATTTTTACGAGCAATCACAGTATCACCTGGGAAATCCAAAGCGAAACCTAATACATCAAAACCACAAGCCACATTGGCTACGGATGCTGGAGCATATACTTTTACTTGATCCATTACTTAAATTATGTATTTGCTATTCTGATGATGTCTGCAAATACTCCCGCAGCTGTCACATCAGCGCCTGCACCCGCACCTTGAATTACCATAGGTTGCTCAGCGTAGCGTTTAGTGTACAATACTACGATATTATCTTTTCCTTGTAAATTGTAAAATGGATGATCAGAACCAACTGACTGCATTTCTACGTTAGCAGTTTTCCCGTCAAACGAACCTACAATTCTTAACTTTTCACCTTTAGCTTTTGCTTCAACCACCATCTTTTTAAAGGTGCTTTCATGCTTTTTTAATTCTTCAAAAAAATCGTCTACTGAATCAACTTCGAAACAAGAATCTGGTAAAAACGACTTAACGTTCACATCCTCCAACTCCATTTTGTATCCACTTTCACGCACCAAAATGACAATTTTTCTTTTGACATCAACACCAGACAAATCAATTCTTGGATCTGGCTCAGTGTATCCTTCCTGCTGTGCTTGCTTAACCACATCATGAAATTTGTTTTCACCGTTGTAAACGTTGTATATGAAGTTCAACGATCCTGAAACTACACCTTGAATTTCATTTACTTTATCACCGCTCTTAACTAAGTCGTTGATGGTTCCAATTACTGGCAAACCAGCCCCAACATTAGTTTCAAACAAAAACTTAGCGCCATTTTTAAGTGCAATAGCTTTCAATTCCTTGTAATCATCATATCCTGATGAACATGCGATTTTGTTGGCAGTAACCACTGATACATTCGCAGACAATGTCGGCTTGTACATGTTTGCCACATCCTCGTTAGCAGTGCAATCAACCAATACACTGTTCCTTAAATTCAATTCCGTGATTTGATCCAAAAAGACTTCCTTGGTAAATGCATTTCCTGAAGCATCCAAGTTTTCTTTCCAGTTGTCTAAATCAATTCCTGATTCTTCAATTATATATTTTCGGCTGTTACACATTCCAATTACTCGGATTTCAATTTTTGAATTTTCCTCCAAGCTTGCAACCTGATCTTTGATTTGTTCAATCAACGTACCTCCCACATTTCCAACTCCAACCATGAACAAGTTTAACCTTGGGTTATCGTTTTCAAAATGTCTTTCGTGAAGTACATTCAATGCCTTCTTAACGTGCTTTTCCTCTATCACTGCCGATATGTTTCTTTCTGACGAACCTTGCGCTATGGCTCTGATGTTTACCCCATTACTACCTAAAGCATTGAACATTTTTCCTGAAACATTCACC
Source organism: Glaciecola sp. (assembly GCA_047632015.1). Classification (GTDB taxonomy): domain Bacteria; phylum Bacteroidota; class Bacteroidia; order Flavobacteriales_C; genus JBLIAZ01. The sequence goes on along the minus strand of JBLIBC010000002.1, from coordinate 5,251 downwards.
TGCCCACTCATTTTTTCCCCTACTAAAGCTACGATGCTTAATCCAAGTTCTACTTTTAAAGCATTTACTTTTCCAGCTTGAATTTCTAATTCAAATTCGTTATTCACCGCATCCTCTGCAGATTCAACAGCATCAGGGCTAATCGCCAAAGTAATGCTGTGCTCTGATGAAGCTTGAGTAATTAATATGATGTTCACACCTGCTTGCGAAAGTGCGCCAAACAACCTGCTTGAGATTCCTGGTATTCCTACCATTCCTGAACCACTTAAGCTTAACAAAGCTATTTTTTCGATGGAACTAATTCCTTTAATTGGCATTTCAGAATCATCAGAGCTACTGATTAAAGTTCCCTCTGCTGACGGATCAAACGTATTTAAAATCCTAATTGGAATACCATTTTTAAACACTGGAAGAATAGTCGGTGGATAAATCACCTTAGCCCCAAAATGTGACAATTCCATTGCTTCCTTATAACTCACTGCTGGAACAGTAAACGCTTGTTCCACTTTACGTGGATCAGCAGTCATGATACCGTTTACATCAGTCCAAATTTCCAACAAGCTTGCCCCTAAAGCACCTGCAACTATTGACGCCGTGTAATCTGACCCTCCTCTTCCTAAAGTAGATAGTTCTCCTTTTACGGTAGACGATATAAAACCTGGCATCAAATGAACTTTCGCATTACTTGATGCAAAATAATCTTTTACTAAGCCATTGGTTACTTCAAAATTGACTTGAGCGTTACCAAACTCGCCGTTGGTTTTAATTAAACTTCTGGCGTCAACTAACTCGGCTTTTAACACCTCGGTAATGATTGTTGACGACAATATTTCGCCAAAACTCACAATGTAATCCGACGTCTTCTTTGATATTTCCTTTACTAAAGACACTCCTAAAAGGACATCTTCAAGTTGATTCAACAGCACCTTTACGGATGCTATTAAACTGCTTTGCTCTGTTATGGGCACTAAGTCCCTAATTACTTGAAAGTGCTTTTCCTCAATTACTTTAAGTGTTTCCTTGTAGGTATCTTCGCCCTTTGCCGATTTTTCAGCACTGTCAATCAATAAGTTAGTAACACCTCCCATGGCCGAAACCACTACAATAATTTTTCCTTCAGCTGCTCTTGATTCCACAATTTCAGCAACTTTTTTTATGTTATCTGAACTACCTACCGACGTACCTCCAAACTTCAGGACTTTCATAGCAATGCTTTATTAAAAAATATATTAGCCGCAAATTTATTGAATTAAACTCAAAACCTGAGTTCTACACAGCATTTTTTGGTAAAATGGACACATAATAGTCAAACCGAATAGCAATTCGAGTTTTTTTCTTGCCTCTTTTTCCTTTAGCTACGTTAAAAAATTAAACCATAACTTTGGCTATGATTGACTTTTTTGCCTTGATAAAGAAAAATTAAACTTCGTCAAAATTCCCGAATTGCTATTCGGTTTGACTATATAAAATTTGTAGCTTCCGGAAATGGAAAAAAAGACAGAAACCAGCGCGCTTTTATTGGAAAGATTAAACGAACATCCTCGTGATGAACGAATAGGTTTCAATGCCGAAAAGCACGAATATTTCATTGATGGCGATCCAAATGTCATTTCAGTTAGTCAAATCATTGGTGAATTTTTTCCCAAATTCGACACTGAGTTTTGGTCTAAAAAAAAGGCTAAGCAACGAGGGGTACCTCAGCAACAAGTAATTGATGAATGGGCAGACAAAGGAAAGCTAGCTGCTGACCAGGGCACCTACCTCCATGATCAAATAGAAAAATATTACAACGGAATAAAGCACGATAGGAACAGCATCGAATTTGGTTACTTCTTAAAATTTGTAGACAAATATCCTTTAATGCAACCTCACCGTACCGAATGGCGAATATTCGACGAGGAAGTAATGTTAGCAGGAACAGTAGACATGATTTATAAAAATCCTAAAACAGGATTGTATTTCATGTTCGATTGGAAAAGAAGTGAAAAGGTAGTGGACGCACAAGATCGCCCCATTAAACCAAGTTATCAATTTGCTAAGGACGATTTATCACATTTAAGTGACAACAGCTACCACAAATATGCGCTGCAGCAAAACCTGTACAAGCATTTGTTGCAAAAAAATTATGGCATAAAAATCTCGTCAACTAACTTGTTAGTCCTGCATCCAAACAGACACAGTTATCAAATAGTTTCTATCCCTGAAATGCCGAAAGAAATTGGTATTATCATGGATTTTTTAAAAAAGAAAAGTTAAACAATATTATGATCCTGTTACTGGGATTTAATAACCTCGTTAGACATTCATAAGTTCAACAGGATGTGATACCTTCGTGCTTCAAAATAAAACACATGGCACAAGATATTTTTGATTTACTTGGAATACCCCCAGAGTTAAAAGCTCTACTTACAAAACTAAAAGAACAATTACCCAAAGGAAAGCTACTGATCTTGGTAATTCTTACTGCAGTACTTGCATACGGTTCTATCTTTGTAGTAGAAACTGAAGAAGTAGGTGTAATAACACGATTTGGAAAATATTCAAGAGAGGTTAACCCTGGCTTGAAATTCAAAATACCTTTTATTGAAACAGTCCACTTGGTACCTGTTGAAAATCAACAAAAAATAGAGTTTGGATTTAAAACCACTAACGCTGATATCAAGTCGAGCTTTTACAAAGGAGCAGCCGAAAAGGAAGTGGCGTTAATGCTAACAGGTGATTTAAACTTGGCAGACGTAGAGTGGGTAATTCAATACAGAATTGATCGCCCAAAAAATTTCCTGTTCAGGGTCAGAGATCCTGAATCCACATTGCAAGACATATCGGAGGCTGCAATGAGACAAATAGTGGGTGACAGAACTGTAAACGAAGTAATTACCGTAGGTAGAACTCAAATGAATATTGAACTAAAAGCACTGCTCCAAAAAATATGTAGGGAATATTCCTTAGGTGTAAAAATAGACCAAGTAGTGCTTCAGTCTGTTAATCCTCCCGAGCCAGTTAGAGCAGCTTTTGAGGCGGTAAATAAGGCAGAACAGGAAGAGCAAAAATTAATTTACGATGCCAAAACACAGCGAAGTAAAATTATCCCAAGGGCTAAAGGTCAAGCCGATGAAACCATTGCAAAATCGCAAGGTTATGCTATTCAAAGGGTAAATGATGCTGTGGGAGAAGTAGCAAGATTTAATGCTATTTACACGGAATACATAAAAGCTCCTGAAGTAACTAGACGTAGAATCTATTTAGAAACAATGTCTAAAGTATTACCAAAACTAGGGAACAAAATCATTACTGATAACAAAGGATCTAATGTATTACCGCTGCTTCAAATGCAGTTAAAAAACCAAACAAATGAAAAATAAATTAATATTAACCATAGGTCTAGTTCTTGTTGCATTAGTTATAACTGTGTCAGGAACGTTTATAGTAGATGAAACAGAGCAAGTAGTTTTAACTCAATTTGGTCGTCCAATAGGAGAAGCTATCACGCTTCCTGGGGTATATTTTAAAATACCTTTTGTTCAAAAGTCTCACTTTTTTGAAAAACGATATTTAGAATGGGATGGAGCTAAGGCTTCCGTGATCACTCAAGAAAATCAGAGTATTTTTGTTGATTCGTATGCAAGGTGGCAAATCACAGATCCTCTTCAATTTTTTAAGCGTCTGACCAATGAAAAAGGTGCTCAGTCGAGACTAGATGACATCCTAGACGGAGAAACTAACTTACATGTTGCTAAAAACAAACTAATTGAATTGGTTCGTTCTTCAAATAGAACTCCGGTGCAAGTTGATACTGTTGATGCTGAATTAAAAGATTCCTTGGTACCTATTGCCATTGGACGTGCTCAAATTCAACATGACATTTTAGCTAGCGCCAATAAACAAGCGAATGATTTAGGAATTAAAATCTTGGATTTTAGATTCAAGAGGGTAAATTATGTACAAGACGTCCGAAGTAGTGTGTATGATAGGATGAGAAGCGAGCGTAATAACATGGCAGAAAAGTTTAAATCGAGAGGACAAGGACAAGCGTCTAAGATTAATGGGGAAAAAGACAGGGAATTAAAAACCATTCAATCGGGAGCTCGTAGAAAAGCCGAGGAAATTAAAGGTGACGCTGATGCCAAAGCAGCTGCCATTTATGCTGCGGCGTATAACAGGTCTGCTCAGTCAAGAGAGCTGTACGCTTTCTTAAAATCAATGGAAACTTTTGATAAAACCTTTGACGACGAAACTTCAGTAATTTTATCTACTGACAGCGAGCTGTTCAAGTATTTGAAAAAGATGAAATAGTACTTTAGAGGTTCATCCTAAGCTTTTGCTTTAACAAGCGACATGAGGCGGCATCAACTATATTTTGAGTCCCATTAGGGTAACATCATCAATATGATCTTGTGCTTGTTTCTGGACTTGCTACTTTTACTGAGAGAGAAAAGCTAAGCTAGTTGAAGTTGATTTCGATAATTAACTTTACCCCATGAAAAAGCGAGTAATAAGACATTCAACTTTAGACGGATCGTGCTTTTAAATTCAATTACAATGGGATCAAACAACCCTGATAAAAAATCCAATTGAGAAGGTGCATTTGCCGACTTTGCAATCAGCAAAATAAACTCTTTTAATTTATTTTTAATAATGTTCTCATCAGCCAGTTCTGGTTGATCAATGAGAATGTTGATGCTCTTCTTAAAATTAGTGAGTACCGTATCCCTATTTACCTTTTTTAAATTGTACCCAAGTGAATAATTGGAGGTTGATAAATCAAACCCAAATAGCTCTTCCACCAAGGACGGGTATATAATTACCGCAATAACTTCCACCCCGTCACCACATTTTTTTTTGCTCGTCGTTTGTTTCAAAAAAATAATTCAAACACTTTGCTAATAAAGCAACATCTTGATTAAGGTCAACGTATTCATCCTGAGCTCGAACAGACAGTTCGCCTTGATTAACAAAAACAAAGCACGCCTCGTTATCAGAGTATTCCTTAGTAATCCTGTCTAAATATGGCATAGATTGTTTACCAAAACAACTTTCCTTTTGTATGTCAAATGTTTTTCTCCGTATTCCATAGGTGATTATTCTAAACGAAAATAGCAATAACTAAACGTTTATTGTAAAAGCATTTCAGCCATTTGAAGATCAACCGGCCTGGTAATTTTTATGTTTTCAAAGTTTCCTGGCACCAGGTTGACACTAACACCTTTTGCCTCAATTACACTGGCATCATCAGTAAAAGAATCTTGGAACC
>JBLIBC010000001.1:0-40470 GCA_047632015.1 Glaciecola sp. | reverse complement strand
ATAATAATAGATTTCTTTTTCATTTTTTTACGTTTTAAATAAATATTCATATTATCCGATTGATCCTGTATACCTTAAGCCCGGTTGATGCTTAATATGCTAATGTGCCTGCACATTGCATTAAGTATGTTAATTTTGTCTCTTTGTGTAATTAATTTTAGTTTATCTAACACTTAATATTCTTAAAAGATGTATTACCTATAAAAATAGGTAATTTTAGAATTAAAAACCTATCACCTAATCAAAGTTAGTAAAATTCACTGTATTTTTGTTTTTTACAGTTTTTTACAATCATTTAACTTGGGATTAGTAATGAATCATTGATTTTACCTAGCATGTCCGTTATGTTCAATTTGATTTTACCACAGAAAAATAAACAGTAAAAGCATCGAGAACAAATTCTCAATCTCTTTTCACTGTATATTTCAATCCTATGGATCCCAGATTTTTACCAAATAGAATTTACAATGTAGTTTAAGGTTGAATCATTTTTTTGTGGATTTACAAAAGCATTGCATCTGTATTTGGAAGGAATTTAAGATTCCTGCATTAATAGGACAAGCAAAACTGAAATTCACAATTTATCGCTCCCAATCCCGATTAATAGCGACTAGTTACGATTAATTGCATTAAACTGAATAATCGACTATGTGATGAACGTTACTGAAAATGTGTTTAGAACAAATAAACATCAGTGAACATCACTGATGAAAGCCTTACGTGCGAATTGAATATTAAATAACGTCTGTCCCATAGCCGTCCCTATTTTTTTCGCAAAAGAACTGGTTCGAGTCTTGGATTGTTAACTTCTTTCAAAAGAAAGCAAACTGTATCGTTACCTTTCTTACAGAATCAATAGGTTTAAATATTTTTTATTTTCAACTAACTAAATAAAAAAAATATCTTTTCAAATTTCACCTTATACTTCAAAAATACTTTTCTCACTGATCCTGATTTCAAACGAAATCATACCTCATCAAATGACTTTTGGATCGGAATTTTCAAAAATGTTTGTACAATGTTTGTACATTTCACCATTTAGCATAAAAAAAGCCTTTCGAGGAAATCCTGAAAGGCTTTGTTATCTAAGTGTGGGAGATACTGGGTTCGAACCAGTGACCCCCTGCTTGTAAGGCAGGTGCTCTGAACCAGCTGAGCTAATCTCCCAATTTACTGGAGTGCAAATATATTGCTTAGTAGTTAATGTGCAAAAATTTATGTAGTTATTTTTTTTTATTTCTTCGTTTGCCTGAAAACTTATAAGCTCGCAGGTTTCTTTTACTCACCTGAGTCCTCTTAGCCTCGCCTTTGCGCTGGTGAAATGCTCCTTGATAGCTAGGATCTTCTTTCTTTTTTAATCTGTCTAATTCTCGGGCATAGTTACGAGCTTCTGCTGGAGAAGTTATACAAACTTCAACCTCGTCTGGAATTGGAAGCAAAGGAATCTCTTTGCCTATCATTGCCTCTATTTTTACTGCATGGAATTCCTCAACTGGAGAAGTAAAAGTAATGGATACGCCCTCTTTCTTAGCCCTTCCGGTACGTCCTATTCGGTGAATGTATTCAGAATACATCACTGGAATTTCAAAATTGATGACGTGTGTCACTTCAGAAATATCAATTCCTCGTGCCACCACATCAGTAGCAACGATACCTCGCAAACTTCCTTCTTGGAATTTTGTAAAAGCGTTGATCCTTGTGTTTTGACCTTTATTTGCATGGATCACACTCCACTCTCCCGAATCCTTTCGTTCCAAAAATTTATGTAAGTGACCTGCTGTCTCTTTTGTTCTAGTAAAAACCAACACCCTTGATAGACTTTCGCTCTCAAGTAAATGCAGCAGCAAATTGCACTTAGTAGCATAATTTGGGGTTTTATACATGAATTGCTCCACTGTGTCAACCGTTTTATATTGATGTTTAATTTCAATTTTAACAGGGAATTCTAAAAAATCCTGACTAAGCTTTTCAATATTCTTATGGAAAGTAGCTGAAAACAAGAGGTTTTGTTTTTTCTTAGGAACAATCTCTAAAATTTTATTTAGTTGCGGCATGAACCCCATGTCCATCATTTTATCAGCTTCATCAAGCACCATCGTATTCACTGATTTCAAATGAATATAACCAGTTGAATATAAATCCATGAACCTACCAGGAGTAGCAATAATAATATCACAACCTTCTTCCAGCGTTTGACGTTGCGCTTTAATCCCGCCGCCTCCAAAAACTTTTACAAATCGTAAATCAGTGTATTTTCCTAGTTCAGTTAAATTTTGATGTACTTGGTACACCAACTCATGAGTAGGTAAAAAAATGACACACCGAGGGTTAGTTCCTTGAGCGTAATTAAGCTTTTTCAATATCGGCAATACGTAGGATGCTGTTTTTCCAGTTCCAGTTGGAGCAACTCCAATCACATGTTGACCATTTAATATTTTTGGAATAGCCTTTTTTTGAATATCAGTAGGTTCCCTGTATCCTAGGTCATCAATTGCATTCAGCAGCTGTCTATTTAATCCTAAATCTGAAAAATCTTTCATAATTACTAGCTACCATAAAGCCATTTGTTGCCTTAGCATAAGCCACGAAGATAAAGGAAAAAAGGACGAGTTAAAAAACCAAAAGGTAATTCACGATGGGATAATTTGATTATTCTTACATTTACCAACAAACTCAGTTATATGAAGGTCAAATTTTTACTTTTAATTGCCATTTGTAGCTTTATGATTTCCTGTTCAGAATCAACTGAACGAGCATTGCTTGGAAAATGGAATGCAGCCGAAACTGGGTTTTACATTGTTAATTCAATTTTTATATCAGACACACTTGATGCAAGTGAGTACGGAACCATGACTTTTAGACAAGGAGGAACTGGGTCTTTTGCACATGACGACATCAAAGAAGACATTGAATGGGCGGTATCTAAAGAAGAAATTACCTTAACCATTGGTGAGGGAGCTCCTAAAACTTATGATATTTTACTTGATGCTTCTGAGTATCAAACGTGGAAATACGAGAAGAAAGATAGTATTATTACCAACGGTAATGAGTCGAAAGAAGAATGGGTATCGCTTTATAAGCTCACTAAGCTAAAATCGGATTTTTAGGTAAAATCTGACATCAATCAACTTTAGTCAAGAAAGAATTCTATTTGAATTACGCCAGGTTTATCAGCTGGTTTAAGAGTGGCCCTTGTTACACCATTGGTATTGTAAGTTGAAATGACCGCCTTAAGGATTAGTTTTTGGCCTTTAGTCATTGTATCCAGCACTTCCTTGTCCACATTTAACTTATGTACAGGCAAATTTAAATGCCTAGCTAATACTTCTTTATATTCATTGTGACAAAGTTGACTCACAGTAATCCAGGTAGGGTTTTTTCTTGCTAAAAACCTAGCTGTAAATTCAAGTTCTTGGTCAGGGTATTTATTCATCAACTCGATCAAGCCTATTCGAATATGCTTATTATACCTTGCCATTTTTTGCGAGCTAAAATATTTTTTTATAACTGTGACAATATGGTCTTCCCCCATTACCTTGATAATAATCTTGATGGTACCCTTCACCTTCCCAAAACACTGGAGCTTTAGTAAGTTTAGTAGCTACGTCATATCCTTTGGTAGTTAATATTGAAATAAGGTCATCGATTACCGTTTTCTGATCATCTGAAGTATAAAAAACTTCGCTTCTATACTGTGTTCCAATATCTGGACCCTGCCCGTCCACCTGTGTGGGATCATGTGTTTCAAAAAACAACGTAGCAAGCTCCTTGTACGAAACAGAATCAGTATCGAAAACTACTTTAACAACCTCGGCATGACCAGTTTTACCAGTACATACTTCCTTATAAGATGGGTTTTTAACATGTCCTCCCATGTATCCAACATCAGTCGATACCACACCTTTTAACTGCTGCAAATAATATTCAGTACCCCAAAAACATCCTGATCCAAAATAGGCCGTGTCTTTTTTTACATTCCCCTCAGCTCCAACAAAATCTAGACTTATTGAATTAACACAATGTCTTGTACTTTTTGAAGTCATTTCTTCTCCTTTAAATACATGACCTAAATGACCCTCGCAATTTGAGCACACAATTTCTGACCTCTTACCATCATTGTCCAATACCTCTTTAACAGCTCCTTCAATAGCATCGTCAAAACTTGGCCACCCTGAACCTGAATCAAACTTATCTTGAGATGTAAAAAGTGCATTATGACATTGTTTACAGTGATATATTCCGGAATCTTTGTTGTCATTATACTCCCCCGTAAAAGGATATTCCGTCCCTTTGTTTATTATCACCCTTGATTCTTCTTGGTTTAAATCCTTCCAATTGTTTTGACTCATTGTTTGTTGTTTTTTGTGCGTATTTACATTTTGTGCTTTAGACGAACAAGCCGTTAATCCAAAAATAATGAATAATCCAAGTACAATTCTCATGATGTTAGTTTATAAGTGCTAATCACAAGTTACTTCATAAAGATACTTCTTTCCAAGAATAAATATGAGATTCTAATTGAATTGCAACTTAGACGACAAGTGAGAAGAAATGATAATTGTAAAGAAAAAGTAAGGAACAGTTATATTACGAAGATAACCTCTTAGCGAATTAAATTCAATGACCCACCTTTACTTTCAGTTTTACCATTGTAAAACCTCACTTCAGCCTTGTAAATGTAGGTTTCCATGTTTTGAGCAACACCTTTGTATATACCATCCCAACCGTCACTCATTGACGTAGACTCAAAAACCAGCTCACCCCACCTATTGAATATCTTAAATGTAATTACTTCAGTAATACCATGACCTCTTAAATAAACAATGTCGTTTATTCCGTCACCGTCGGGGGTAAATGCAGTTGGCACATCAAAAGAATAGCTTGATAAAATACATATTTTGTACGTCAGTTCGTTATCAAAACAACCAAGAGAGTCTGTGTATATCAATGTATAGTTTACTTCACCTACTTCTTCAGTCACCTTAATATCTTGAGTTGGACAATCAGTGCAGGTTAACCACTTCAAATCAGCTTCAGAAGCTTCCCACTTATAGGTGTATTCGGTCCCTTTGTCTATGCCTATATGAACGATTTCACCAATCACAACTCCTTCTTTACCGTCATTGCTGCAACTATCCAAAGCAATCGGGTTAAATGATTCTTGAATATAAATATTTGCCACATCCGAATTGATACAATTATTAGCATCCGTCACCGAAATCGTATAATCAGTTGTTGAGTCAGGATATGCCACAGTGGTAGCTTTAGTAGGGTCGACTAATTGTCCTACTGGAGACCAACTGTATATCAAACCAGAACTACTTGATATTGAAAATAAAGTAACCAAATCACCTTCACAATAACCAGTATCTCTAGCTAATATAGAAGGAATAGGGTGTATTAAAAATTCCTTTATCAAAGTATCAACACAACCAATGCTATTATTTTGAATAATAAGCTCCAATTCATGAACACCTACTGTACTAAAATCAGATATTATAGGATCCGAAGCATTTGAATTTTGTATAATACTGCTCGGACTTTTACTTTTTACCGTCCAATTGTATACATCAGCTCCTATGGAGGAATTGACAACAACAAAAGGTTCGTTCATGCAAATTGTATCTTCAGGGAAATTGAAATCTGCAAGCACTCTTTCAAATTCAAGAGGTTTTATAACTTTTTGCGGACATATTGAATCCTCCCCCCATAATAGAAGAATTATATCTGTTTTTAAATTCGTAGGGATATTCAAATAGGTGTGAGTAACCGGTGAAACTTTATTCATTCCTTCTCCGTCACCAAAATCCCAAAGATAAAATGCAACGTCTGAAGAATCTTTTATTGTAAAAGTTACTTCGTCTCCTGAACAGACAATCAGCTTACTCATGTCAAAATCTGCCTCAGGTCCTATTAACTCAAAGGGGGAGATGACATTATCTTTACATCCGTAAGCCGTCGTTACCTCCAAACTCACATTATATATTCCCTTATCTTCAAAATTTGCTAATACTTTTGCAGAATCAACAACAGGTTGACCAGTTTGTAAATCCCAGACCCATGACACCACTGGACCTCCTCCTGAGGTGTCATTAAATGAAATCCTCTCTTCGTAACATATTATACCCAACGTATCTTCTTCAGGAAGGATATCAAATCCTGCAATTGGATAATCTTGTATCGACACATAAGCCAACACGGTATCTTGACCGACACAACCATTTGTATCTGTGATAGACAAAATAACATCTACAGTATCTGCTTGATCAAAAGTAATATACGGCGACTTTTTAGTGCTTGTTCCTACGCCATCAAAAGTCCAGTTAAAATTGCTAATAGCACTTTCATTGTTAGCTTTAAACTGAATGGAATCGCCAGCGCAAATTGTTTTATCGGTTATTGCGCTGAATCTAGTGTCAGGAATTATCGGTGTAACAAAGACTTCTGCGGTATCTCTACATCCCCAAGAATCCTCCACGACTAATCTAATTTGTTGAATTAATCTTTCCTTTGTAATTGGATGTATTTTTGTGATTGAATCAACTGTTAAAGAAGTGTCTTTTACAAAACTAAGGGTGTCATTATCACATAATGCATTTCCCAAATATTCTTGAGGTTCATAACACCTATGTGCTGTACAAAATGGACATACTGTATTATTATCATAATACCCTTCTATAAAAACAGTATCATTAATACAACAATATTCCTTATTACCACCTAGCCACAACCAATTGGTAATAGGGTTCTCGGAAAAGGAAGAATCACTAAAACTTATATCTGATGACAAACATGCTCTTAATTTATCAGCCCCAATTTTCGCTGCAATTTTGGATACTCTAACATCTTTTGTGGTAGTATCTTTACATCCATTAATGTCATAAGTAATCAGTCTTATTGTGTAACTGCCAGAGTCAGGGAATCCAAACTCTATTTCAGAATTCCCTCTTAATCTTGGAGCTGTTTTCTCACCCATGTCCCATCTGTATGCATCGGAACAATTGTTAAAAACATCAGTCGAGTTTTCTCCAGTAAAATTGTACCCAACGCGTTCACACAAAGTACTGTCAGTCTGACTTATTACTGCGGTTATCTCTCGTACATTAACTACCACACTTTGCGTGTCGTTGCCACAAGAATTCACGCTGTTTTTAGTAATTAATGAAACAGTGTAGTCTCCCCTAGAGGCATATGAGTGCGACACTGTAGAATCTGAAGAAACTCCAATTCCATTGACATCTCCAAAATCCCACTCCCAACTATCTGCTCCTTGTATTGTACCAATGAAGGTGTAATCTAAAGGTGAAGCACATAAACCAGTATATTTCAAGCTACTAAGTGGGCCTTCCACAGTTACTGCGTTGCTTTGAGTTGTAGATGAAATACAACCGTTATAATTTCCATAAAAAGTAACATCCTGCTGCCCTACTTCATCAAAACTGGCCCATTTTTGAACATTACCTTTTTCACATTCCGAAGACTTGTTACTATTTGTAGAATAATGCCAATAATCCAAATCTGCACTCCCTGATGTATTGGTAAAAGTTACCGAATCACCTACACAGACAGTACTAGGTGCAACGGTAAACGTCATTAAAACAGGGGCTCCTATCAGTATCGTAACAGGAAATGAAGTATCTCTACAACCTAATGTGTTTTCCGTAATCAATATTACCTCATATTCACCCGCAGAAGTAAAAGTATGTTTTGGATTCTGCTCATTGGAGGTACTTCCATCACCAAAAATGTATTCCCATGAAATTATCTCCTCTCGCGAACGTGTTGAATCTGAAAAAGTAACAGTTAACGGTGCGCAACCCATAGAAGAATCAGGTACAAAAAACGCTGAAACTGGATAAATTGTGTCCCTATGAGATTGTCTTGCAATGCAGCCATTAGTTGTTACAATTTCGACTTCGGCAATTGGAAAATAATAATCATGATCATAGTACAAAGTATCATTTATGCTAAAACAAAAAGTAGTATCCTCAGCGGAACTAATTCCTATAGGGCGAAAAGTATTACCGAAAGGAGGATAAGGCGAACCAAATAACCAATTCCATGAAGCAACATTTGTTTGTGCTGTTTGACCATCATAAGTAAAACAATAAGGCTCCTGACACAAGTACGTCGGTGTACGAGCGAAATCAACCACCGGGTCTTCCACGTAAACAGTAACTGTAGAGTCATCAGAGCATCCGGCACTGTTGATCGCTTTCAAAGTTATTTGTATGTCTCCAGCCACGTTAAAAGTATGGCTTGGGTTTTTAGACGTATAAATTGGAACTCCCGAAAAGCTCCATAAGTACGAATTGGCACCTACAGACAGGTTCCCAAATGGATTCACTCTATCACCAATACAAACAGTATCAGGTAAATCAGGGATTGACACAGGGTTACCAATATTAACAGTTCTCGAACTAGTTACTGTACATCCTCCTGACTCTACAACTTCTAAGGTAACAACGTAAGTTCCTTCAGCTGTATAAGTTACGGCAGCAGGATTAACGTCAGTGGATGTTTGTCCATTACCAAAATCCCAAGTATAAGTCAATTCTGTAGTCCCTCCAGTACTGTTGGTTGAACTATTTACAAATGAAACCGTTAAAGGTCCAACACAAGCGTTTGCTGGATTTGGATTAGTCGTAAAAGAGGATGTTGGAGCCTCAGTAACAGTTATAAATTTCTCTTTCACAATAGATGAATCACACCCGTTAGCATCAGTAACTATTAAAGAGATATCAAAAACACCAACTAAAGTAAAAACGTGATTAGGATCTTCCGAACTAGAACCCAATCCATCACCAAAATCCCATTTCCAATCAACGACAGCAACACCTCCACCACCTGCCGATGCATCAGCAAAACTAGTACTTAATGGCACGCAACCACTTGAATTACCAGTCAAATCAAAGGCCGTGGACGGCTTGTTGTAAACGTCGATCGTTTGTCTGTCAATTTCGATTGTGGTACCACCCTGATAAAGGATTGCTTCATAAGTTCCCGCATTTACGTACGAATGAACCACAGAATCCTTGTTAAAGGCTATAACTCCTCCTCCATCACCAAAATCCCAATCGCCAGCTGTAGCATTTTTAAAATTGACTTGAGCAAGGGGCACACAACCACTTGTCTGGCTAACTTCCATTTGCCCATTCATCACAATTGGCATAACCAATGCAATCAAAAAAGCTATAATATGTGATTTAACAGGAAACATTTTTACTACCACAAATGTAACAATTAAAATATTTGTGATAGGATAAAAAGAAATAAAATATATAGCTATCTTTGTACGTAAGGATATGAAAAGAATCACACTATTTTTACTTTTAGCTTTAGCTGGAAGCTCTGGTTTCGCACAAGGAAACGGTATCACGTTTAAAAGTGTCAACGGATCCTACAATAAAACTTTTTCTGTTTCTATACATATTATGGAAGACACGCTAGGGCAGCTGAACGTATCGGACGCAGACATAGCTTTAGGTATCGCAATTGCCAACACTCACTTTTCTAAAATAGGTACTGCATTTAATATTTGTTCAACGTATGTGCATCCTAACGTCAGAAATGACACGATCAAAGCTGGTGTGGAGGACAAGGAAATTGCCGTAATGTACGATGTTCCTAATACTATTAACATATACTATGCGATTGAGGTTATTGGATCACCAGACCCATGCGGATTTGGACCTCAAGGAAAGATGACCTCTCCTGTAAAAACATCAGACAGAGATGCAATTTTTATTAATAAGATTTGTGCGCAAGAAATAGCATTAACCCATATATTAGGTCACTACTTCGGTTTATTCAACACTTTTGAGCAAGTAACTAACGGGACGGAACTAGTGGACGGAACAAACTGTGCCACAACTGGAGATTTAATTTGTGACACACCTGCCGACAACGGCGCAGGTACGGATGCTTTTTGTGATTTGTCGGTCCCTACAGCTGATATTAATGGAGATTACTACACCCCTCCTACTTGTAACATCATGTCTATGCCTACTGATGACCCTTGTAAGGACAATCAATTCACAACAGGACAATATGATAGAATGCTGGAAATAATGGAAAAAGGGCGTAATTATTTATGGTAAGAAATTGGACACTTACTGTATTTTTAAGTCTTTCCATCTTTGCTATGAAGGCACAAGACATTCACTTTACTCAATATTACTTTTCACCTTTAAATACTAATCCAGCATATACTGGTAGGTTTGATGGTGATTACAGAATAGTAGGAAATCATCGTTCGCAGTGGGCAGCTATTGTTTCAGAGCAATTCATTACATCAGGAATTAGTTACGATCAAAACATTAATGTATTCAACCAGGACATTGCGGTTGGAATACATTTTATTCATGATCAAGCTAGTCTAGGTTATTTTAATCAGAACAAACTTGAAATTGCAGCTAGTTATAAAAAGGTGTTTAAAGGTCATAAAATTGCTGGAGGAGTTCAGTTTGGAATGCTGCACAAAGGCTTAAACCCTAATAAGTTTACCTATCCCAACCAGTTTAACATGACGGAAGGTTATTTTGACCAGAGTACAAGTAACAACCAAAATTTTACCATCAGCAACTTTTATCGCCTGGATTTCAACGCAGGATTTTCTTGGAGTAAGCAAGTAACGGATAAAGCTGAACCTGTTGTAGGTTTTTCGTTGTTACACATTAACACTCCTAAGGAATCTTTCTTAAACAATGAAACAAATTCATTTCCGCTTAGGAAATTGTTTGATATAAAAGTAAACTACAAGCTGTCTGATATAAATACAATTATTCCTACATTAATTTTCATGCATCAAAACAAAGCACAAGAGATTGTGTGGGGAGGAATGGTAAGACATAAAGTTCCTGTAAACAAATACGAATTGTTTGATGTTTTTGCCGGATTTTCATCAAGAAACGGATTCAAAAGGAATTATGATGCCTTCACTCTGCTAGTAGGAGGAACTGTGAGAGAGTTTCAACTAGGGATCAGTTACGACATTAACGCATCGGAATTATCCTCGGTTTCTCATTATCGTGGAGCATTTGAACTATCCTTAATATACATCGCTAAAAGCACTAAGTCAAAAATTTACAATGTTCCGTGTGACCGTCTATAAAAACTTATTTATAATACTATTTGTTTTAGTATTTTCAGCGACTGGTTCAGCTCAGGTTGATGAGGAACTCTACAATTCCAAACCTAAATATTTAAAGAAGGCTGGAAAAAAATCCATGAAACGTGGAGATTACTATGGAGCGATAGAATATTTTAAAAAATACTTGAAAAGTAAGCCAGAGAAAGCAAAAGTGCGATATTATTTGGCTGATAGTTATCGCTTATCTAGAGATTACACGAAAGCTCAAGAAACTTACACGCAAGTGGTGAAGGAAGACGGAGAAGGCTATCCTAAAGCATACTACTATTTAGCTAAAATGCAAATTCACAATCAGGAATACGATGACGCAATAGCAAGTTTTATAAAGTTTAAAAAACTATACCAGGAAAAAGACAAGAACATTTATAAAAAAAGGGTGAAACTGCTGTTGCTAACTTGTGAAGGTGCACCAGAGATGTTGTCAAAAAAATCTGATATTAATGTAGTTCATTTAGATGCTTCAATTAACAAGGCTCACATTGAATCAGCGCCATTGATGCTTGACGAAAACACGCTTGTATACAGCTCCTTACGATCTGACACAATAGTTTATTACGATGCAAATGACACCACCAAAAAATACCCTGTACGCCAATTTTACAAGGCTAAAAAAGACGAGAAAGGAATTTGGGCATTCGACAACATACATTACAAAGCACTAAATGATTCCAGCTCGCAAAACAGTAATGCTTGTTTTAATTTAGACAGCACTTCGATGTTTTTTTCAAGGTGTGCGATGAATAAAAAAGGAAAAATGATTTGTGCTATTTATGAATCAAAAAAAGAACAGGGCGAATGGCAAAAGCCTAACAAGCTTCCTGAAGCAATAAATAGTCCTGATTACTCATCCTCGCAACCTACAGTTGGTCGAGGTGATAAGTATGGTGCTGAAGTATTATACTTTGTTTCTGACAACCCTAAAAACAAAGGAGGATTAGATATTTGGTATTCAGAATTCAGACCAAAAAAGGAAGAGTGGAATAAATCAAAAAATGCTGGCTCTAGTATAAATACTGTGTTGGATGAAATGACTCCCTGGTATGATCATGAGAACAAAACAATGTACTTTAGTACTGAGGGATGGCCAGGAATTGGTGGATTAGATGTGTTTAGTACTACAGGTAAACTAAAAAATTGGGAAACACCAAAAAACATTGGACAACCAATTAATTCAAGCACCGATGATTTATACTATATCCAAAGTAAAAAAGGAGGAGAAGGCTTTTTTGTATCAAATAGAAAAGGTGGAATTACTTTAAAAAATGAAACTTGTTGTGATGACATCTATGAATACAAAGAACCTAAATACATTCACTTAGCAATAAATGGAGAATTGTTCGATATATATTCAAACGTCAATAACGCTGACAGTGCAGTAGTGCTAAGAAATGCAACATTGTCACTTTATGCTGTTAATGATTCGACAAAAGAAGAGTTTTTAATTAAGCAGGTCTTTTCAAATGATGTTGGCGTATACTTTTTAAAGCTTCAAAAGGAAAAAAACTATTTACTTAAAGCTCAGCATCCTCAAACTTTATCTGACAGTTATGAGTTTTCAACTATTGGAGCGGTAGTATCTGACACCCTTAAAAAAGATTTTAGCTTGAGACATATTACTGAAAAGCCAATTGTTATAAAAAATATCTACTATGAGTTTGATAAAGCTGGATTGACAGAAAGCTCAAAAATCACAATAGACACTACCCTTTTAGACATTCTTGAACAAAACAAAGACATTATCATCGAAATTGGTTCACATACTGACAGTAAAGGGTCGGATATATACAATGAATCCTTGTCGCAGCGAAGAGCGGAATCGGTTGTAAAATACTTAATAGGAAAAGGAGTTGACAAAGCTAGGCTGCAAGCTAAAGGATATGGAGAAACTAAATTCCTAGTACCAAATGAAAATCCAGACGGTACGGACAGCGAAGAAGGTCGTGCATTGAATAGGAGAACTGAATTCAGGATTGTTGGTAAGCTTGAGGGGGTTTCTGAAATTATCTACACAAGGTAACCTTGCACTATTCTAGTAATAAGGTTTCAAGAAAACATAAACCAGGACTCCCGTCAAAGAAACGTACAACCAAATCGGGTAAATACTTCTCACAATCTTTTTATGTTTAGCGATGTCACCGATTAAACCTCGGTAGAATGCAAACAATATCCCTGGCAAAGACAATCCTGCTAGCCCTATGTGAGAAAACAATATGAAGTAATATAATCCTGCATAAGCGCCGCCGTAAATTGTATCACCGTTTGTCATGTGATACAGCACATAGCTCAATAAAAAAACAACTGACAATATCATTGCTACCGTATTCAATCTTTGATGCATAGCTACTTTGCCATTTTTTATCGCCACTAATGAAAAAATCAGCAAACAAAAACATGTTCCATTTAATATGGCATGAAATAGCGGTAAACTCTTTGTAAATTCCGGAGCCGCTTCAGGCTTTGAAACGCCTGGTGAATGCAGATACAGCACAAGAGCATATACAACAACTGTGAAGATCCATATCCCTATTATAACGCCTTTATTTCCTTTACCGATTTTATCGCTAGTCATGTTCCTTTATTAATAATTTTACATCCGCTATTAACTGATCAACTTCTCTTGTTTCAATCCCACTATACAAACCTCGAATCCTTCCCTGTTTATCAATCAATACCAGCTTATCGCTATGCACGAATTCCATTTCCTCTCCCGGGTTATGATTTGCTACTACTAAATATGACTCAGCCATTCTGTACAACTTCCGTTTACTGCCAGTGACAAAGTTCCATGAAGTAAAATCAGCACCTTTACTTTTCCCGTAAGCCAACAATGCAGCTGTAGAATCACTTTCAGGGTCGACGGTATGCGATAATATTAGTATATCATTTGGAAGTTTTTGTAGCTCTTTCTGCACCCTGAAAAGCTCATCAGTCATGATTGGACAAATTCCTGGGCATGTTGTAAAAAAGAAATCGGCTATGTATATTTTACCTTTGTATGAATCTTGATTTACCTTTTTATCGAATTGATTAGTAAATTCGAAATCAGGAATTGTATGGAAAATAGTATCTCCAGCCGAATCAAAATCTCGGTTCCCATAAATCGGTAAAGATTCAGGACTATGACAAGAAACAGCAAATAGTGCAATAAATGCAACAGAACTAATGAGGCTTAGCAGTGAGCTCAATTTTTTTAGGAACATATTGGTTGTTTAATATTTTGAGCAACTTAGGTACGTCTCTGGATTTTTTTAAATCATTAATAGGGCAGTAGGTTCGGATGTATTTTTCTTTGTCAACGATGACGTAAGGAAAGCTGCCACTTACTGAGTCTCGATACAACTTAAGATTATTAACTAAAGCTTTAAAATTTTCTTTTTCCAACCACAAAGGTTCCCATGCTGGGTGTCTTTTAAAAAACGGAACAGGATCTTCTGCCCAATTAAACAAAGATGGGTCATTTTCATAAACAGATAACAACTTAAAATTGGTATACCTATCCACAATTTTACTCATGTAACTTAAATTTTTTTCCCACTCACCTTGTTTCTCTTCTTCAAATAAACACAAAAGAAAAATAGATGAATCTTTTCGAGAAAAAACATATTCAGAGCCATCAAATTTACTCGCAGTGAAGTCAGCCACCTGATAGTGTTGCATAACGTCTTTACCGTCAATTTCAATCACTCCTGTCTCATGAAGTACCGGTAGAGTCCCAATACCTTTTCCTATAAAAATAAGTGCCATCCCTGCTAGGAATGGCACTATAAATAATGATATAAAAAGAAGTCTTCTTTTAAAGGTTGTAGTACCCTTTTCCATTATGGATTAAAGTTAACGCCATCTACTGCGATTGCTTCTGTAAGCATAATAAATATAAAATAAAGGATGAAAAATAAATACGGGTATAAAATAATTTTCGTAAAACTTTTCCTTTCCTCCCCAAGGTGCATAAATTCAAGTACAATAAACCTTGCTTTAAACACAGTAAGAATAATATACCCCCATTTGATAAATGTCCAAATTAAGCCAGCATTTTCAGCATATTTTTCAGCTAATACTGTCTTACTCCACACTACACCTACAAATACCTCAACTGCCGTAATTAACGTCAAGATACCCGTAACTTGCCAAATTCTTTTTCTTATTTTCTTCCCAGCTTCTTCACTGTGATGAGCGTCTAATGAATACTCTATGATATCGTCTCTTTCCATAATGTAGAATTTCTAATGTTTAGTCTTACTAATTTCAACAAGCCAATTTGACAATTTACTTACAGTAAGTAAAAGAAGGTAAATACAAATACCCACACTAAATCGACAAAATGCCAGTACAGTCCACCTTTTTCTACCATTTCGTAATGACCTCTTTTTTCGTAAGTTCCAGCAATAACGTTTATCAATATCACTGCATTTATCACAACCCCACTAAATACGTGAAAGCCGTGAAAACCAGTTACACAATAAAATATTTGAGCATACTGTGGCGGCCCCTGAATTGGATGACCATCAAGCCAACCACCAAGATAATTTTGATGAATTAAGGTATCATCATAAGTTCCAAATACTCCATCGGGACCAAGAATGACTCCGTACCACTCCCAAGCCTGAGAACCTAAAAATATTAAACCTCCAACTACTGTCAACACTAACCAGAAAGTCACTTTTTTCTTATCCATCCTATGTCCTGCCTCAACAGCAAGTACCATAGTTACTGATGACACAATAAGGATAAAAGTCATAAAAGCTACATAAGCCAAAGGAAAACCATCCTCAGGAAAATGGGAGTGATAAAAAGGAATATGATAGAATACTTGATCCGAAACTGGCCAAGAAGAATAGGTAAATCTGAAGTAACCTAGCGTGACAATAAATGCTCCAAATGTCAGTGCATCAGATATCAAGAAAAACCACATCATCATTTTTCCGTAGCTCAAACTAAAAGGTGAACGACCACCCTCCCATAATTCTTTTGGATCAATTGCTTTTGTTGCTTCTCCAGCCATAATCTTATGTTTTAACTCTTATTTTTATTTAGTCTCAATTAGCCTATATAATACAGTAGGCCGAGCAAATATAACCACAAAAAACCTAAAAAATGCCAATAAATGGCACTTACTTTTATTCCAATCATATCATCTTTTGAGTACCTTCCTTTAACGCTTTTTACCAAAACTATAATTAAAGATATCAGGCCTCCAATCAAATGTAAAAAGTGTAATCCGGTGAGTAAAAAGAAGTAAGAACTCGAATTATTACTTGTGTTCAAGTTTACTTTTTTAACAGGAGAACTATATGTTTTATCCCTTGTATCATAAAAATCACCTTCAAAATAGGCCAACTCTATTCCATTTTGAACTACAATATAATCTTTACCGTATTCACTTAAGTCATTTTCAACTATTAACCGAATATTATTATTACCTCCTACATAGCTACCTCTTTCATTCAAATAAGACCACCCTTTCACCTGGTATTGTAAAAAAACAAACCCTAAAATCAAAGTAACAGCTACCATGATTGTGCTCAATGTCTTTTTTCCCTTTTTAATAAATTGTAAAGCAAAAAAATAAAATATGCTACTTAAAATGATTGCAACACTTGAAATGTAAAAAGCGACTGGAGGGAATATTTTAACCCAAGTCACATCTGCTTTTGATACGATGTAAGCACTTGATAACCCACCAAACATCATAGTAATTGAAAAAACCCCTACCCACATTAATTGGCGGTGCGTTTTTGTTCTAATTTCTAATTTCTCTTCCGGACTTAAATTACTCATTGTGATAAAATAAAAAGTTGATCAATTAACAGTGCTATCAGTACAACAGGCAAGTATATAAAGGAGGCAAACATTAATTTTGTCGCCCATTTATCCTCTAAAGTCTTAAATAACTTGTATGCGGGGTACAACATTAATAAACCTGCAAGTATAAACACAACAGCAGAAAACACTCCTCCAATACTACCAAAAACTTTAAGGGTTGGAAGTAGCGAAATCGGAATCATGAATAAAGTGTACAACAATATTTGCATAGCACTTTTGATGTCTTTTCCTTTTGCCGATGGCAACAAATGGAACCCTCCTTTTTTATAATCCTCGAATAACCTCCATGCAATTGCCCAAAAATGAGGGAATTGCCAAATGAACTGAAGAGCAAATAATGAGAATGCTTCAGGAGATAATTTTCCAGTAAAAGCAACCCACCCTATCATTGGGGGCATCGCGCCAGGAAATGCACCCACAAACACTGCCCATGATGACATCTTTTTCATAGGTGTATAAACAGTTGCGTAAAGCACCAATGATAACAATCCTAAAATTCCCGTCATGGCATTTAAAAAATACCAGAGAATGAAAATACCAGCAACTCCGGTAATTGCAGCAATGATAACTCCTTCTGTAGTGTTCATCCTATTTTGAGGAAGAGGTCTGTCAGCAGTCCGGGTCATTAATTTATCTGATTTTCTTTCCCAAATTTGATTCAAACCATTGGAAGAACCTGTCACTAAAAAGCCACCAAGCACAACCCAGAACAATTTCAGCCAATCAAAAGGTGGTTTATTAACCATGTTGGGATCATGATGAAAAGCAAGGACATAGGTAATCGAGGCCGAAAAAACGACTAAACTCGCTAGTCTCACCTTCAAAAAGGTTCGATAATCTGCAACCTTTATAGAGGTTTTTGATTTAGGTTTCTTGATGTGTTCGCTGTCTTTTTTCAAGGAAATTGCACCGTTAAAAGTGATGCAAATGTAGCAAGAACTTAGCAATTTTGCTCACTCCTTACTTTGAACTTTCAAACTTTCTATTTAAACTTTACCCAACAAGCCTTTTCTGGACAAAAGCAAGCGTAAATCTTCCTTTTTCAAGTCCAACCAAAAACTATGAATACCGGCCAATTTAGCACCCTTCACGTGTTGAGGTGAATCATCTATGAATAAAGTTTCTTCTTTAATCAAGTTGTTCTCTTTCACAATTAAATCAAAACCAGCCGTCTTAGGCTTTCGAATGTTAATTTCATTTGAGAGGTACACCTTTAAAAAAAAACCGTCTAAATTGTCAACACCATGACTGATTTTATAGTGTCTCCAAACTTCTTTTATGTGAATAGCATTAGTATTACTGTATAAATACAAATTATAGCTTCCTTTGAGCTCCTTAAGTAATTCAAACTTTTCAGCAGGCATTCCTAACAACATCGCATTCCAAGCATCAATAACTTGCTGTGGTTGTACATTTTGATTGTCACTTAGGGATATCAACTGGTTTATAAAAAACTCAGATGTTATAGTCCCCTCTTCGAGATCATCAAATAAAGAGGATTGTGTTAATTGAGAAAAACTATTTTCCAAACCAAGTCGAACTAACGCATTTTGAGTTTTTCCGTAATCCAAGTCGTATAAAACGCCTCCCAAATCGAGAATTAGATTTTTAATACGCATGTAATGTTTTTTAAAATCCTAAACCTAATTTTTTTCTGTACTCCTCTAACAATGCATTTTTTTCCACCAATTTAGCATACTTTTGCTGAGGAGTAACGGCAATGTCTTTTGCCTCACTTTTATTCACTTCAATTTCAAAATCAAACGAAAAATTGTTGAGTGTTTTCCGAACAGATGGTAATAATTCTGATTTCATTTTCAATATGTCCCCACTCTGAGTACTGTTATGAACAGTTATCTTCACAGTTCCTTTTTCGCTTACCTCAGGCAAAAAGGAGCTCAATGTTGAAAAGAAATCCAAATCGGTTTTTTTAATTGTATAGGCGAAATCCATCCATGCTTCTGTTAGCTTTTCCTGAGAATAATCGTCTTTTGGTAAATCTTCTGCATTGGGTTCTTGCTTTTTATCTTCCCGCATTAGTTCCTTTAAAGAAACTAATGCGGGAATGCGAACATCGGCAACAGAACGTTTAATTTTTACTACGTCAGGCATAGCTTCTCCAGTATTAATCCTAGATCGAATATCAACCTTCGCTTTAAAATCTTTTGGATGCTTTGATACTGAAGCCGACTCAGACCATATAGATGGAATAGGTAGAATTATCCTATTGGACTTTTTTTTTTACTTTCTAAAATATCTTCACTGCAAAACTGCATTAAGGTCACCTCAGTTAGTAGGCGTTTGCTTTTACTTTGACGGTACTGGACGTCAAAATCGCTTACCAATTGCAGAGCACTAATTAGAAAATTCTTATCGCACAATTCACTTTGTCCTTTGTACTTTTCTTTGATTCCTTCTCCGCAATCTATCAAACCTAAAGTGGAGTCATTTTTTGCAAGTAACAAGTTTCTGAAATGCTCCCCAATCCCCATCATGAACAAATGATCTTCAAAACCATTCCTTAACACCTCATCAAGCAATAAAAACAAAGCAGACAAATCCTTATCCACCACCATTTTGGTTGCTTTAAAGTAATAGTCGAAATCAAGAATATTTAGGTTCTTTATTACTTGGTCATAACTCAGCTCCCCTCCACTAAAACTAACCAGTTGATCAAATATAGATAAAGCGTCTCTTAAACCTCCATCAGCTTTCTGAGCAATAACGTGTAATGCATCGTGCTCCGTTTTGATTTTTTCTTTTTCAGCAATATTCTCTAAATGACTAACCATGTCACCTGTTGTAATCCTACTGAAATTAAAAATTTGACACCTTGATAAAATAGTAGGTAATATTTTATGTTTTTCAGTAGTAGCAAGAATGAAAACAGCGTGCTTTGGAGGCTCTTCTAAGGTTTTCAAAAACGCATTGAACGCAGCTGAAGACAACATGTGAACTTCATCTACGATATAAACTTTTTTAGTTCCAATGGTTGGTGCAATCCTAACTTGATTAATCAAATTACGGATATCATCCACTGAATTATTTGATGCGGCATCTAACTCAAAAATATTTAATGAATTTCCACCGTTGAAGGATTCGCAACTTTCACATTTATTGCAAGCTTCTCCGTCCTTTCCAACACTGAAACAGTTGATTGTTTTTGCTAATATCCTGGCACAAGTAGTTTTACCCACTCCTCTAGGACCACAAAACAAAAAGGATTGAGCTAATTGCTTACTTAAAATTGCATTCTTTAAAGTAGAAGTAATTGTTTCCTGACCAACCACCGTTTCAAAGGTGCTGGGCCTATATTTTCTTGCAGAAACGACAAACTCTCCCATTATTATTTAAGCTACTTTTAAGCTTTCCATTCTTTCTTTACTCAAGTTTCTTTCAACGTATTTCAAATCAATTTTAAGTGATTTGTTTTTACTTTCGTCGGAAGGCAATTCAAACATAGCGTCAAGCAATATGTTTTCACAAATTGACCTAAGTCCCCTAGCTCCTAACTTAAACTCCATTGCCTTAGTAACCATGAAATCCAATGCCTCTTTTTCAAAATTTAGTTCCACATCATCAATTTCAAACAACCTTTTATATTGTTTAATCAATGCGTTTTTAGGCTCCGTAAGTATTCTCTTTAATGCTAAACCATCCAATGGTAGCAAAAACGACAACACTGGCATCCTACCTATCAGTTCAGGAATTAGTCCAAACGATTTTACATCCTCAGGTGAAATATATTTCAATGCTGATTCTTGATCCCAGTCTACTTTGTCTTGCCTTGTTTTGAATCCCAAAGAATTTGTTTTTACACGCTTTTCTATGATTTTTTGAATACCATCAAATGCACCACCGCAGATAAATAAAATGTCTTTAGTATCGATTTGAGTTAACTTTTGTTCTGGATGTTTTCTTCCTCCTTGAGGCGGTACACCTACTACACTTCCTTCCAGTAATTTTAACATTGCCTGCTGAACACCTTCACCACTAACATCTCTTGTAATAGAAGCATTATCACCCTTTCGTGCAACTTTGTCAATTTCATCAATAAAAATGATTCCTTTTTGAGTTGCCTCCACATCATAATCTGCAGCTTGAAGTAACCTAGACAAAATGCTTTCCACATCTTCACCTACATATCCAGCTTCAGTTAATACAGTAGCATCAGCAACACAAAACGGAACGCTAAGCACTTTGGCAATTGTCTTTGCTAACAAAGTTTTACCTGTTCCAGTTTCTCCTACCAATAGTATATTAGACTTTTCAATTTCTACGTCATCATCATTAATAACTAACTTATTTGTTAGCCTTTTATAATGGTTGTAAACAGCCACTGACAATACTTTTTTTGCCTCTTCTTGACCAATTACGTATTCGTCCAAATGTTTTTTGATTTCAATTGGTTTCAATACTGTAAACTCACTACTGCTGTCACTCTTATACTGAGCAGACATTTCTTCTTTGACAATCACCTGAGCTTGCTCAATACAATTATCACAAATGTATCCTTGAATTCCAGCCACCAAAACATTAGTGTCCTTTTTTTCATGCCCACAAAAAGAGCATTTTACATTTTCTTTTTCGTCTTTTTTATTTTTAGCCATATGCTTTTAGACAACAAAGCCACTAACTAAAGTGGCTTCATTTAAATTAAAAAGTTATTTTTTAGCGCTTGCGTTTTTTTCTAAAACTTCGTCTATCATTCCGTATTCTTTTGCCTCGGTAGCAGTCATCCAGTAATCCCTGTCACTGTCTGCCCATACTTTATCATAGCTGTTATTTGAATGGTTAGCTATAATATCATACAATTCCTTTTTTAACTTTTGAATTTCACGTGCTGTGATTTCAATGTCAGACGCTTGACCTTGCGCTCCACCTAATGGTTGGTGAATCATTACTCTTGAATGCTTTAATGCAGTCCTTTTTCCTTCAGTACCAGCACATAATAACACAGCTCCCATGGAAGCCGCCATTCCTGTACAAATTGTAGCAATATCAGGATTGATGTACTGCATCGTATCATAAATACCTAAACCAGCATAAACTGATCCTCCTGGAGAGTTCAAATAAATTTGAATGTCTTTGTTAGCATCAGTGGATTCCAAAAACAACAATTGTGCTTGGATAATGTTAGCAATATGATCATCAATTCCAGTTCCCAAAAAGATAATTCTGTCCATCATCAATCTCGAAAACACATCCATTTGAGCTACATTCATTGAACGCTCTTCAATAATATATGGGGTCATTGAAGACTCAATATAACTATCAACGTGCATACTTGATATACCTTGATGCTTTGTGGCAAACTTTCTGAATTCTTTTCCTGAGTCGAACATGTGTTTTATTCCTTTTTTAAATAATTATTTTAATGTTGGTGGTCGTGGTCATGATTGTGGTCATGGTCATGGTCGTGTTGCTTTGCCAAGGTAACAAATTCCTCGTAACCTATCTCTTCTTCCTCCACTTTACATTTTTCCTTTACTAATTCTATGATTTTGTCATAAAATAAGTCATCGTACAGTCTTCTTTTTTCTTCTTCCTTGCTTAGTATGTTTTGAGCATACATGTCTAATTGATCTGCTGGAACTTCTTGTCCATACTGCTTAAAATTAGCTGTAATCATTTCTTTAGCTTTCTCCACTACCTCAGCATTTTCTACTTTTAAGTCATTCTCTTGTATTAACTTATTTTCAATAATTTGCCATTTAATTGACTTCCGGTAATTATCATAATCACCATCAACAGTTTGATTATTTAATTTTCCTTCTGAAGATACCACCAACCACTTTTTCATGAAAGTATCAGGCAATTCAAACTTAAGTTTTTCCAAAAAGTAATCAATCATATCGCTTTTCAACTTCCCTTTCCCTTGATCACCCAACATCCCTTTCGCTTCTTCTTTAACTTTTACCAAAAATTCTTCTTTGGTTTTTACAGTATCCTTACCGTAAACTTTATCAAATAAATCTTGGTTAATTTCAGCAGCTTCCATTCTAGAAATAGTTCCTATCTCCACCTCAAACTGATCACCTGAATTCTCAATGGTGATTTTGTCAACGTTCAAAATTAATGCGCTTTCATCAAGGTCATTCCCAATGGTTTTAACATCAAACGAAAGTTTATCTCCTTGTTTTTTACCAAGTAAATCTTTTTTAATTTTTTTATTAGTGATTTTATCTACACCAACAGTGACCATACCTGCGTATCCAGCTTCTTTCACCTCAGAACCTTCCACCTCAACAATATCAATCGCCACCATGTCTTTTTCTCCAACCTCCACTGGGTTAGACACTTTTCCATATCTCATTGTGATTTCATCCACGTAATTGTCTACAATTTTAGCATCAGGTACTACATTGTAATATGTGAATTCATCCTTCACTGAAAGTTTCAAATCAAACTCAGGACTTAAACCCAATTCATATTGCAATGAAAAATCAGCTTGATTCGCCCAATCCAACACTTGTGACTCCATTGGCAACGGCTGACCCAGAATATTTAATTTTTGATCTGAAATATATCTTGTAATATTCGCACCAACTAAACTGTTTATTTCTTCCACTTTAATGCTGGTTCCATACATCTTTTTAATCATTCCAAAGGGAACTTTACCAGGGCGAAAACCAGGCATCGACGCTTTCTTTTGCTGAGCCTTAAGTTTATTTTGTACAGTAGCATTATAATCACTTTGAGTAACTTCTATCTTTAAGACAGCGTTTAACTCGTCAATATTTTCTTGAGTAATGTTCATAATTGCTATTTGGTTTGAACTATAAAGTTTTGTTTTACCTCAATGAGGTTTGAAAAAAAAGTGCGGACGGAGGGACTCGAACCCTCAAGCCGTGAAGCACTAGATCCTAAGTCTAGCGTGTCTACCAATTTCACCACGTCCGCATTCTTTAAATAGGGCAACAAATATACTATTTTAATATGCTATTATTCGCATTGAAAAGGAGAAAAAAGCACTTTTTTTTAACCCTTTCTATTTCCCTAAAATCTCCATAAGACAGTCAACCACGTAATCAATTTCTTGAGCACTAGTGTTCCTACAAATAGAAAATCGAATACTTGGCATTTCGTTGTCAGGATTGACAGCTGACAACACATGAGAACCTTTTAAACTACCTGATGAACAGGCGCTTCCTCCTGAAACACAAACTCCTTTTAAATCTAATTGAAACAACAACATCCCAGGATCCATCTCCACATCAAATTGAGCATTAACAACAGTGGACATCGAGTTTAAAGCTGATCCATTAAAAGACACACATTCAAATTCATCTTGAAGTTGTTTAATCAACTGCTCTTTTCGCTCCTGAATTATATTTTCGTTGATTTCCAAATTTTCATAAGCAAGATTTAATGCTTTAGCCATTCCCAAAATGGAAGCTATGTTTTCAGTACCAGGTCTGAATCCTCGCTCTTGTTTTCCTCCATAAAAAAGTGGAGCCAATTTGTTATCCTTATTTACGTATAAAAATCCTATTCCTTTAGGTCCATGTATTTTATGAGCGCTACAAGTGATGAAGTCCACTTTCAATTTTTGTAAATCAAATTCTTTATGTCCAATCGTTTGAACGGTATCGCAATGAAAAATCGCACCATGCTCAACACACAAGCTAGACACTTGTTCTATAGGTAACAAGTTCCCGATTTCGTTGTTTCCATGCATCAAAGACACAAACGTTTTTTTTCCACTGCTCAGTAAAACCGCGAGTCCTTCTAGGTCAATTTCACCTTCACTATTTAATTTTAATTTACGCAATTCAATGTCATGCTCAACACAACATTTTTCGATTGTATTCAGAACAGCATGATGTTCAATATCTGTAGTTATTACCTGGGTAATTTCTCCGCTTTTTAAAACAGATTGAATTGCCAAATTATTTGCCTCCGTGCCTCCTGAAGTAAAAACAATTTGTGACCCAGACACATTAAACATCTTTGCAATCTCTTTCCTAGCTTGCTCCATCTTTGCTTTCGATTTCCTTCCTTCACTATGAGACGAAGAAGGGTTTCCAAAATCATTAGACAAAGCATCGTTCATCACCTCCAGTACTTCTGTAGCTATTGCTGTAGTTGCTGCATTATCTAGGTATGCTTTCATTTAATAGTGATTATACCAATGTAAATGTTCAATGATTTCTAATTGTCCGCATGTAAATTTATCGCAAAAGAAAAGACCACCCAAATTGGATGGTCTTTTTCAAGTATAAAGAAGTAATATAATTATTAATTTATTTAACGCTTTTTACAACAGCTTTGAATGCTTCTGGGTGATTCATTGCTAAGTCAGCTAAAACTTTTCTGTTAAGCTCTACTCCTTTAGCATTGATTTTTCCCATCAATTCAGAATAAGACAATCCATTTTCTCTTGCTCCAGCATTAATTCTTTGAATCCAAAGTGCTCTGAAGTTTCTTTTCTTTTGTCTTCTGTCTCTGTATGCATATGTTAATGCTTTTTCAACAGCATTTTTTGATACAGTCCATACGTTTTTTCTCCTGCCAAAGTATCCTTTGGCAAGTTTCATTACTTTTTTCCTCTTTGCTTTCGCCGCAACGGCGTTGGTCGATCTAGGCATAATTTTTAAGTTTTTTGAATGCTAGTGGTTAATTAAAACTCTTTAAAACTAGTATTCGGGTTTAACAATAAAACCAACAGTTTAATTGGTTTGCTGAACTATTTTCCGATAGTCAACATGATTTTTACATTACTTTCATCTGCCTTGTTAACTAAGCCAATGTGAGTCAAATTTCTTTTTCTCTTAGTGGATTTTTTAGTTAAAATGTGACTTTTAAAAGCATGCTTCCTTTTGATGTTTCCAGAACCAGTCAACTTAAATCGTTTCTTGGCACTAGATTTTGTTTTCATTTTTGGCATAACTACTATTTATATATTTACTTCTTCTTTACTTCTTTTTAGTACTCAACATCATGATCATCTTTTTCCCTTCCAACTTCGGCATGCTCTCAACCTTAGCAATTTCTTCTAATTCTTGAGCAAACTTCAATAACAAAATCTCACCTCTGTCCTTATAAACGATACTTCTTCCTTTAAAAAATACAAACGCTTTTACTTTTGACCCCTCTCCTAAAAACTTCTTCGCGTGATTAAGTTTAAATTGAAAATCGTGTTCATCCGTATTTGGACCAAATCTGATTTCCTTTACAACAACTTTAATCGCTTTGTCTTTAATCTCTTTTTGTTTCTTTTTTTGTTGGTATAAAAACTTTTGATAATCAAGAATTTTACACACCGGAGGCTTTGCATTCGGAGAAATCTCTACCAAATCCAAATCCTTTTCATCAGCTAATTTTATTGCGTCTTCAATGGTATACACTTGTGGCTCTTGTCCATCAGTGATCACCCTTACCTCAGGCACCCTAATTTCATTATTAATCCTGTTTGGATTTTTCTTAACAGGTCTAAAACCTCTTCCTCTACCTCTAAAATTTGGCCTCATTCAAAAAAATTATTGTTTTAACTGTTCTTTTACTTCGTCATTAATCAAATCAGCAAATTTTTCAGCTGACATTTTTCCCATATCTCCCTCACCATGTCTCCTGATAGCAAGCTCTCCAGACTTAACTTCCTCCTCACCCAACACTATCATAAAAGGTACCTTTTTAATTTCAGCATCTCTTATCTTCTTCCCTACTCTCTCGTTCCTATCATCAACGAGCCCGCGAATATCGTAATTATTTAGCACATTTAAAAGTTTGTGTGCATCATCGTTGTATTTTTCACTTACCGTAAGAATTGTAACCTGATCTGGTGTTAACCAAAGCGGGAAATTTCCAGCACAATGTTCTATTAAAATTGCAACAAATCTTTCCAACGAACCGAACGGAGCTCTATGTATCATTACAGGTCGGTGCTTTTTATCATCTGAACCAATGTACTCCAATTCAAACCGTTCAGGCAAATTGTAATCTACTTGAATTGTACCTAATTGCCACTTCCTACCAATTGCATCACGAACAATAAAATCCAATTTTGGACCATAAAAAGCTGCTTCACCATATTCTACCACAGTAGCAAGTCCCTTTTTTGCAGCAGATTCTATGATAGCATTTTCCGCTAATTCCCAGTTCTCATCCGAACCTATGTATTTGTCTTTGTTTTCCTTGTCTCTTAACGAAACTTGAGCTACATAATCCTTGAAACCAAATACTTCAAAAACATACTGAACCAAATCAATTACCTTTTCAAACTCATCATTTAGCTGGTCTGGTCTACAAAATATGTGAGCATCGTCTTGTGTAAACCCTCTTACTCTTGTTAAACCATGAAGTTCGCCACTTTGTTCATACCTGTATACTGTACCAAATTCGGCAAACCTAATTGGTAGTTCCTTGTATGAGTGAGGTTTAGCTTTATATATTTCACAGTGATGAGGACAATTCATTGGTTTCAACAAAAACTCCTCCCCGTCAGCAGGTGTGTTAATTGGCTGAAATGAATCTGCCCCATATTTTTCATAGTGCCCACTACATACGTACAATTCTTTGAGCCCAATATGTGGTGTAACAACAGGATCGTAACCTGCCTTTTTTTGTACTGTTTTCAAAAAACTTTCCAGTTTTTCCCTAAGCATCGCACCTTTTGGCAACCACAATGGTAAACCTTGACCCACCCTTTGAGAAAAAGTAAACAACTCTAATTCCTTTCCTAATTTTCTGTGATCACGCTTTTTAGCTTCCTCCAACATTAATAAATGCTCAGTCAATTCCGATTTTTTCGGAAATGAAATAGCATATATTCGAGTAAGTTGTTGCCTTGTTTCATCACCTTTCCAGTACGCTCCAGCTGTTCTTAATAGTTTTATTGCTTTTATAAATCCGGTGTTCGGAATATGAGGGCCCCGACATAAATCAGTGAAACCACCTTGCGTATAAAACGTAATAGTTCCGTCCTCTAATCCTTCTAGTAATTCTAATTTGTACTCGTCTCCCTTTTCTTCAAAATATGAAATTGCCTCCGCTTTGCTTATTTCTTTTCTTTGATACTCACTCTTTGTCCTCGCGAGTTCAATCATTTTATCTTCTACCTTTTTGAATTCAGTATCTGAAAAACTGTCTTCACCAAAATCGATATCGTAATAAAACCCGTTTTCAACAGGAGGTCCTATTGCAAATTTTGCCTTTGGATAAAAAAACTGAACAGCTTCAGCTAACAAATGTGCCGATGAATGCCACAACGCATCTTTACCCTTCTCATCACGCCAAGTCAATAATTTCAAGGCACTATCCTCGTTAATTGCTTTATTTGAATCCCAAACCTCCCCGTTTATTTCAGCTGCAAGTACATTTCTGGCTAACCCTTCGCTGATACTAAGTGCTACCTCGTGAGCAGTAACACCGTTATCAAACTCCTTTACTGTACCATCGGGCAAGGTAATATTAATCATCGTCGTTGTAATTTTAGGTGACAAAAGTAAGCATTGCACATTGAGTTTCAATAAGAAGAGAATGAATTTTTATATCGAACGTGATTCAGGTAAAACTGTCTAATTACAAGACAGACTTTTTTAGTAATAATTCCACTAAATTTTCAGGCGCTCGCTGAGGCCTAAAAGTGTCCTTGTTCAAAAAGACTAAAATTACTTTTGCTGTGCAAACTAGCTTCCTGTCAGGATTGAATACTTCATAGTCAAAAGTGATTTTTGAAGTAGGTAACGTATTTAGGGTGGTGACGATGGACAATTCCTCATCATATTTAGCAGGGAATTTATAATCTGTTTCGTACCTCACAACAGGCATAATTACACCACTATCTTCTAATTCTTTGTACACAAAACCCAACTCCCTAAGAAACTCCACCCTAGCAACTTCAAAATATTGAGCGTAGTTGCCGTAATAAACGATTCCCATTTGATCAGTTTCGGAATATCTTACCCTCAATTTAGAGGTATGTTTTACTAGTATATCTTTCATAAAGGACAATGTGCTGAGTTATTCTTATCGAGCTAAGCTGAGTTGAAAAATAAAATTAACAGGAATTTTAATGAAATTACTAGCCTTAAAGGTATATTTTTGCAATTGTAATGACTGAGGAAGAAAAAAAATTATTGAAATCAGGAAAAATGCTACCTATCATGGAGCATTTTTACACTATTCAAGGTGAAGGTTGTAATACTGGAAAACCTGCTTATTTTATTCGAATTGGAGGTTGTGATGTAGGATGTCATTGGTGTGATGTGAAAGAAAGCTGGGATGCAAGTCTTCATCCACTTATTCCGGTAGATGACATTTTTCCTTTCCTAAAGGAAATACCAAGCAAAGATGTTGTCATTACTGGAGGTGAACCAAGTTTATACAATTTGGATTATTTATGTGCTCAACTTAAAAAGAAAGGGTTCAACACTTTCATTGAAACCTCAGGAGCGCATGTACTAAGTGGAAACTGGGATTGGATATGCTTGTCACCTAAAAAAACAGCCCCCCCTAAAAGCGCTGTTTACGAAGTAGCACATGAGTTAAAAATCATCATCCACAACGACAACGATTTTGAATGGGCTGAAGAGCATGCAAAAAAAACCAACAGCAGTTGCAGGCTATTACTACAGCCTGAATGGAGTAAAATGGATGTTATGCTTCCTAAAACGATTGACTATGTTATGAAAGACCCAAAGTGGAACATTTCGTTACAATCTCATAAATTCATGCATATTCCATGAGGAAAATATTTGTCACAGGAATTGGAACAGACGTGGGTAAAACCATTGTTAGTGCTGTATTAACAGAGGCATTACAGGCAGATTACTGGAAGCCAATTCAATGCGGAGGACTAGAATTAACTGACACAGACAGAGTTAAGCGTCTAGTGAGCTCACCTGCAAGTCATTTTCATCCAGAAACTTATTCATTCCCCAACCCTGTTTCGCCACATCAGGCGGCAAAACTAAATGACAGTAAAATTCGTTTAGGAAAGCTTACTCCGCCTGAAACCGAAAACACCCTCATTATTGAAGGAGCTGGAGGAATTATGGTACCATACAACTACCGTGGAGACTCCATGTTAGAAATCGCACAACATTGTGAAGCGGAAATAGTTGTGGTAGCTAACTCCTATTTAGGAAGCATCAACCACACCATCTTAACTTTAGAACACCTTAAAACGCAAGACGTAAATGTCCTTGGTATAATTTTTAATGGTGAAAGCAATTCTGAAAGTGAGGAAGTTATATTAAACAAGACTAAAGTCACGTGCTTAGGTAGAATTCCACAAGAATTTGAATTTTCAAAGGAACTTATCAAGAAATACGCGCATGATTACGTTTTCATATAGTATTTTAAATTCAATACACATTCATGGTCAAGTAGGCACTACTATGGCGCCCTCTCAAAAAAACGTTTCCTCGCAATCCTTGTGACTCTTGAGCTTTATTACTCTTTAGAAGTTCTTTCGTTTTTTCTCTACAAACGTAAACGAACTGATTTTCAATGAATTAAGTTAATATCATCAATCAATTTCATCGATGATAATTTGTTTTTCACGACATAATTTGATACTTTTATAGCGTAAAACTACTAGTTAGTCTAGTATTTTTGCTTTTTAATGCATTATAGTATTTCTTTGTTTACTGAAATTAATTACAAACGAACGTTTTATGAATCAAGCAGCTGCAAAAGAGTTAATTAAGAGCACAAATTACTTAGACAATCAAATATTGTCTTACAAAGAGGATTCAAAAACAATCATTGGGAAGATTGTTTCTAAAGGATACACTGCTTCATTTAAAGATGAAGAAGGGAACCCCGGAACAGTGAGGGTTAGGATTAAAGACCTCAAAACAAATACTGAGTTTTCAGAATGCTTGACGAAAATGGCAAAATTATTCCCTAAAGAATTTATTAGCAACAGACTACAGTCAAAGGATGAAATACTGAACGTGCTTGAGATCAACAAGGACGTCCGGTCAAAAACTATTTCATGGATTGAAGAAACTATCACAATTCCGGAAGTAAAGAAAAAAAACGAAGTAGAGTCATTATTGAATGAGCTTTGGTTAGAATCTAAAGTTACTAAGGCAAGGTTTGCCACTGAAACTGATGTAATTTACAATTCAAGAGCCTAAGCAGGCTCAAACACCCATACACCTTTTACCAAAAAAAAGTCCTCGCTAGTGTTAGCAAGGACTTTTTTTTATCAGTTTGTCAGTTTGTACCAGAAAATCAATTTCTATACAAATCAAAGTTACGTTACAAATCCAATAAAATTGGAAATAAAACGCTAAACCATACAATTGATCTCCTCAAAAGACATTTTTTAACAACGTAACGAAAACGAACAGATAAAAAAATGATTTAGAGGTACCTGCGGATATCAGCAGCTATCAATTCAAACTCTTCAATAGATAATTTTAATCGCTCTTTTTTGAAATTTAAATCACCAATGTTGTTAAGGGGAACCAAATGAACATGAGCATGAGGAACTTCAAGTCCGATAACTGCAGATCCAACTCTTGTACAATGCACCGCCTTTTTAATTGCTCCAGCCACCTTTTTAGCCATGGCGTGTACTTCCTGATAATCCTTGTCTTCCAGATCAAATAGTAAATCTACTTCCTTTTTAGGCACTACTAATACGTGCCCTTTAGTTAATGGACTCACATCTAAAAAAGCTAAACAATAATCATTCTCAGCAATTTTATAGCACGGAATTTCTCCTGATATTATTTTAGAAAATATACTAGCCATGACCCTTATCTATCTTGAAATCTCTAACACTTCCAACTTTAACATACCTGCTGGCACTTTAATTTCGGCTATTTCTCCAACTGACAACCCAAGCAACCCTTTTCCTATTGGTGAACTAATCGAAATTTTCATTTCTTTTAAGTTAGCCTCTTCTTCTGTCACCAATTTATATTTCATTTCCATCTTATTTGCTTCATTTCTTACCTTTACAAAGGATAAAATCAAAGCTTTTGAATCGTCAATTTTTGAACCGTCTAACACTCTAGCACCAGACAAAACCCCTCCCAATTGAGAAATTTTCAATTCCAACATTCCTTGAGCTTCCTTCGCAGCATCATATTCAGCATTTTCAGATAAATCACCTTTATCTCGTGCATCAGCAATTTGTTGGGTAACTTTTCTCCTTTCGATTGTCTTTAAATCATGAAGTTCTTGTTTCAACTTCTCTAATCCTTCTTTTGTAAAATAACTTAAGTCAGCCATGGTCTTATATTTAAATAAAAGAATCCTGACGTTGCCAGGATTCTAATTGCATTATCAATTTGATAATCAAAGTTATGAATTATTTTTTGGACGAAAAAACCTATTTCACAGTGTAATTTTTTCTGATGATTTTTCCAGAAGCTGTCCTGTCAAATAAAAGAACTTTTTTTAACTTTTTAGGAAATTCATATTGGTCGAGTTTATCTTTTACTATAACCATTTCTGATTTTGATAAAAATGATTCTCCTTCATGAAACAACACTAACTTTTCTCCCAGTTTAACATCAGTAATACCAACTATTACAAAATTAGGCACCTGCGGGTACAAGCTTTTTATTTTTCTTTCAATTAGTTCAGGATTTAATTTCACACCTCCTGAGTTAACCACATTGTCTGCTCTTCCCAACCAAATGAAAGATCCGTATGAAACAATGTTAACCACATCATTTGTTTGAATTTCATTAATTCCCAAAGTGATGTTCTTCAATTTTAACTGACTATTAAAATTGTTACTGATTTCAAATCCAGGTAAACAGGTATATGTTTCCTCACAAATGGGACTAAGTTGGCGTAAGGCAAAATGACTCATTGTTTCTGTCATTCCAAAAGACGCCCACGCACCAATATTCATTTCCTTTAAACCTTCAATCATGTTTTGGTTTATGTCACTCCCGCCAATCAATATTTTACCTAAATCGTGAAGTGCTTGTGAATCGTTTGCTCTTACTAGAGGCACAATTTGCATTGGAATCACTACCGAAAATTTAAAATGATTTAATTTCAACAACTGAATATCTATAGACGGTTCAATAACAACAAGATTTAACTTGCCCACCAAAGCTCGTACTACCATCATTTTTCCAGCAATGTGTTTGCTTGATAGAGGTAACAATACTTTATCCCCTGCTTTTATAGCAAAAAATGCCAACGTGTTTTTAGCGCTTCCTATTAATTGCTCCTTTTTTAATGTAATTGATTTAGGGGAACCTGTTGTTCCAGAAGTAAAACAAGTAATTGTATCCTCCTTTAGGAACTCATCCAAAAAGTCAATCACTCCCTTTGCCCAAGTTGGCAAATTTACATGTTTGTACTTATCAACAAGGCTTTCGGCTGTTTCATGCTCAAAATTTAACTTTAAAACTTTTAACGAGGCTGGCTTTTTTTTCATGAATATTCTAATGCAAAAGAATTAAGTTTGTGACCTTGGTTTTAACACCACTCCGTAAAAATAAAAACAAATGGACAATAAATTGAAAGCTTTTGAACGATTGTTAACCATCATGGATGAACTTAGGGAAAAATGTCCTTGGGACAAAAAGCAAACCATGGAGTCCCTGAGGCATTTAACCATCGAAGAAACTTA
The DNA here is from genome assembly GCA_047632015.1 of Glaciecola sp. GTDB lineage: Bacteria > Bacteroidota > Bacteroidia > Flavobacteriales_C > JBLIAZ01. The sequence goes on along the minus strand of JBLIBC010000001.1, from coordinate 6,937 downwards.
CGAATTATGCGATGCTATACTGCAAAAAGACAGCGATGAAATCAAAGGAGAGTTAGGTGATTTAATGCTTCACCTTGTGTTTTACAGCAAGATTGCATCAGAGACCAACCAGTTTGACATCAGCGATGTGCTTAATACGGTTTGTGAAAAATTAATTGTGCGACATCCACACATTTATGGCGATGTAAAAGCTGAAACCGAAGAAGAAGTAAAAAAGAACTGGGAAAAAATAAAATTAAGGGAAGGTAAAAAGAGTGTGCTTGAAGGTGTGCCCAATTCCTTACCTGCGCTAGTAAAAGCCATTAGAATCCAAGATAAAGTGAAAGGTCTTGGGTTTGACTGGGACAATGCAGACCAAGTATGGGAAAAGGTCCAAGAAGAGCTACACGAATACAAAGAAGAGGAAGATAAAAATGACCAAGAAAAAATGGCGCAAGAGTTTGGCGACATTTTATTTTCCATGGTTAACTACGCCAGATTTGTTGGAATAAATCCTGAAGACGCATTGGAAAAAACGAACCAAAAGTTCATGAAAAGATTTACAAAAATGGAAAATATCATGGCTGACGAAAACAAAAACATCAGCAACATGAAACTTCCGGAAATGGACAAGTTTTGGGAAAAAGCAAAACAAGCATTAAAAAATAAATAAATAATTTCAAGCTCAAAATCAAAAACTGAGCTCATCAAAAAAAAATTACATTACCAGCATGAAAACAGAAGCAATTGACTTAATCAATGAAATTCACGATCAAGACCCAAAGATAGAAAACGGTGAATCAGCAGAAAGGTTGTACTCTGACCGAATGGTAAAATGGTTGTATCGTCTAAATTCGGAAGCAACTGAACTAGATGAACTAGCTGCCAGGTGTCAACATTTACAGCGTTGGGGAATTAATCGTGAAACCTATCCAATGAACAAGGTAGGATACCATCAATGGAGGACTGCTCTTTATAATTACCAAGCAAATCTTGCTGGAGTAGTTTTGAATAAAGCTGGATACAACACTGAAGAGATAAACATTGTGAAAGAGCTAGTTAGCAAAAAGAATTTACGTACTTCTGAGGGGGCACAATTAATTGAAGACACTGCCTGCTTGGTCTTTTTATCATATTATTTCAAACCATTTTATAAAAACAAAGATTACAGTGAAGAAAAATGGATAAATATTGTGAAAAAAACATGGAATAAAATGAGCGATAAGGCTCAAAAACTAAGCTTAGAAATATCATTTGATAATGATCATCTTAAATTAATAAAAAGAGCAATTTCTTAGTTAATATCATTTAACGGATTACCGTTAAATGACATGCTAGCTCTGTGACAAAAACAGCATGCTATATAATTTCAATCAGGCAAGTAAATACTGACCATAAACGATCATTTGTAATTGAGAAAAAGCAACTAGAAACTATTAAAATCTCAAATACTTTATTTTTTTATTTGCTGTTGCCGTAGACTGCAACTTGTATTCGTCCACTTTCCCATTGTCGTAGTAATACAATTCTTGATGAATCAACGTTGAGTTTTTATCATATGTCCTTTTCTCAATCAATTCACCACTACTTTGATACAGATGGACATAATAATTGTCTAAACCTCCTGATTGGTTATAAACTTCAATTCTTTTAGTAGTAGAATCAAATTGTCGGTGTTCAGCTACAGTTAAAAGCACGCTGTCTTGATCATAAGTAAATACGTTAAACGACATGGTGTCATTATCAAAATACTGATACACCTTGTTATATTTTAAAACCTCATCAATATAAATTTTTTCTTGAATCACCCAATTAGTATCGTAAGTGGTCTTCGTTTCCTGTTTGACACCATAAACTGTAGACACATTTGACTCCTCTTGTTGTTGAGCATTATATGACCATGTGCTCAATATAACCTCTTCCTGCTTTGAATTTTTAAAAGTTTCACTTACCAAAGTATTTTGGCCGTCGTACGTATAAATAACTTGTCCAATATTACTACCATTCTTATTTTCATGAAGTTTTAAGTACACCAAACTATTGTTTCCATATTCATAAGTTACAGCCTCAACAAGCACATCATTTTCATAGCGTAGCTCCTTACATATTTCACCCCTAACTCCTTGATTTTGACAATGCTTTTCATATTCTTTCTCGCACGAAAAAAGAACCATCACTAGACAAAAAGCAATGCTTAACCTCGATCTATTTATTATCCTTTTCATTTTTTTTCTTCCTTTTCCTTGTGAACAACCCCTTTATTGAATCAAATGATTTTTGATAAACAACACCTGCTCCTTGAGTTAAATCTACTCCATTACTTACAATCACTTGCTCTGTAGTTCGCCTGTACGCTTTGGCTTTTAGTCTATCGGTAATTTTATATTCCACTTGTATTTCTCCAGCTTCATTGTTTAATGCATAATCGGTTTTCACTGAAAACTTCTTGTATTGAAACCCCAATAACAACCTCAGTTCATCATGACTTAAACTGTCATTTGTTGACCCCGAATTGTAATCCAATCCCAAATCAACGTTATTTAGGATTCCACCCAAGGAGTTGTTCAATTGCCCTTCTAAAAACTGAATCCCATTGTCTATTCCTGCTCCCATATTAACAGCGTCCGAAAACCCGCTTACGGAAGAAGGTAAAAATTGGTTTGTCAACAACAAGGCAAAAACCTGTCTGTTAATTTCATCCTCCCCAACCAATCTGTTGGATAAAAACTCTTTTTCATCAGGTGTTCCATTGGGCAGTGTAACACCCATTTTAATTTCTGGCTTCATTAATTCACCCTGTATGTCTAATCCGGCGTAGACTGCACTCCTGTTACTGTACCGCTCTTTATTCGACTCGTAATTAACCTCAGAAAGATTCGCCAAATCAATTAATTTTGCTCTGGCTTTGTAACGGGTCTTTATGTCGATAGTCGCGTTCACTGGATCCCCATCCCAAACCAAGGTACTTCCCTTTTCCACAATAAACTTTTTTCCAATAAAATTCTTTAAAGTAAAGAAGTACCTTCCTTCGTCAATGGTGTATTTTCCACTCATTAAAAAATTACCTTGGGAGTTAATGTTCATGTTAATATTCCCATTCCCATTTACTTCAATTTCGTCACCTACTTTAGGATCAAAAATTATTTTAGCTGTTGCCTCTTTGTTTATTAAAAAGTTAAAATCAAGTGACAAACCAGACAAATCAAGTTTTTCAGCATACCTTTTATTTTGATCATGACCTTTACTTAAGTCTACAAAATGAATGAAATCACTTACCTCAAGCTCTCCCACTTCACCCAAAGGTAAATTCAGCTTGGTGGTACCTTTGCTTAATTTATCCTCATAAGGCACTGTTGAAATTGCCCCCGAAATGGTATTCACTTTACCATCCCCCTCAACTCGAAGCAAGCCATCAACAAAAGCCTGCCCATAGTATGACGAATTTTCATCGATAGTTGTATTCAAACAAAACAAATCTTTTAATTTGATAGAGTCCATTTTATAAGTAATGTTTTTGAAGCCCGTGTGAAAAACAGTCCCATTTACAAATATTTTGGATTTTGTGTAAATATTATGAGTCAATTTAAACTCTTTGAATAAAATTTTATCGTTATTAAAATGAATGTATTCCCCATTAATGGCATACGCCACATTCAAGTAATCAACTTTCAAATTCATTTGATCCAATTTGAGTTTCCCGTACAACTCAGGAGATTTCAACGTGCCCTTTATGTCGAACTCACCTGATGTTTTGCCTTGTTTAAATTCGGAAAACACACCATTAAAATAGCGTTCTAAAAAGGTCAATTTTAAATTACTAAACTTGGCTTCCAAATCGACTTCCCCATTTCTTTTAGGAAAATAATCACCAGAAACTTCGATGGAATTGCCCACTAAAAACCTGCTTTGATTTTCCACATTCAAATTTATACCAAGCCTCCCCCACTCCGTGTCATATTGTGAATGCAAACAAATTTTACCAAAAGACTGTCCGTTTAATTTAAACTCATTCACCTCCACGTCTGACTTTAATACCGGTTCTTTTAAATTACCTTCCAACTTAAAATTACCAGACAGCTTCCCGTCAATACCCACATTGTACCTATCAAATATTCGCTTTAAGTTTTTAAGCTTAAAATCTTTAGCATTAATTTTTAAATTATTATTCAATTCTGAAGTCAACAAACCGTCAATGTTGAGATACTCTTTTCCAGACCTAACCAAAAAGTGTCGGAAATTCACTTTTCCAGGATTAAAAACAACAGTGTTTGTCGAATCAATTTCCCATAAATTGTCTTCCACAACTAAATCAAATTGATTTATGTGTGTCCAAATACTGTCAAGCTTTTCCACACCCATCACACCGGTTATTTTGGCGCTATTCCGCACGGCAGTTTCATTGTCCCATGTGACTTCATAATTGCTCAAGTTATCAGCAGATTGAATGGTAGAGACAACATTTTTGATTCCAACAGAATCATTTGCGCCAATAAATTTTGATTTAACGGTCACATTTACTTGTTCATTTTTATTGTGCGCATACAATTTGAAGTTATCTGCTTTAGCTCCATTCATTTTAATGGTGTCCGCTGAAAAGTTCATGTGGAAAATTTGAGACTTGTCATTAAATGACCCACTAAAACTTGCTCGATCCAACCATAAATTAGGAGTAATCAAATCATGCAATAAAGCATAATCCTTAATTTTAAACATCAACCTGAAGTTGTTTTTACCTTTTGACTCCACCTTTGAATACTTCCAGTCAACCAACGACGGTAAATCTCTAGCTACAATGTTGATCAACGAAGGATATAATTCCTGTAAATCATACTGACCTTCAATTCGTGCCACAAACCAATCCGAATTCAAAGAAATCAATTCTTTTTCCTTGAGCTTCACCGATTTAATTGATGTGGTGTTAAAATGATAATCGCGCCCCGATTCGTGCCAATCAAAATCAAGAACATCCACTTTTCCACGGATGTCTTTTACGGTATTTCCTGCTAAATCAATGTTCATTGTAAAAGAAACACTTGTTGAACTATCCCTTTTAATTAAACCTAAATTACTGACGTTGGCCCTGCGCACATCAGCTTTAAACTTATACTCTTGCTTTTGTTTTGAAAAATCCACACCACCATTAAAGCTCATCACTAAATTTGTGTCGTTCACTTGTAAATCCCCTTCGAACTTTGAATTGGTAAGAGTTCCATCTACGTCAACTCCCTTGTAATTGTAATTATGCACTTCAATAAAAGGAAGTTTCCCTTTCATTTTAAAATTGAACTTTTTGTCTTTTACATTTACTTTCACATCACCCCCGAAAGCCATTGTGCCAAGCTCTTTTTCTTTTAACAGCTTTTTTAAATTGAAAAAACTTGTGTTAACTCCTCCAGTTATTACAAGACCGCTTATATCGTCTTTACTGAATTTCACATCACTTTTAACAGTTCCGCAAGCTGTCCTAAATGTTCCATAGGCCACAAAATCATTTGAGAAACCTGTGTATTTCCCCTTGAATTTTACATCATCCAAATTCTTAAACCAAGACGGAACCTTAATCTTGTGATCTTCTGTAAAGGGAGGTAAAGGAAGGTTTTTCACATCCTTATCATTGGTGACTAATTCTTTGGCATTAATGTAAACGAAGGCATTCTTTATGTCAGGTAAACCATCAATATCCACCTTTCCCTTAAAATAGGAACGTTCTCCAAAACCTAATATGAAATTCTTCAATTTTAACCTGCCAATTTTACCAGAGATCTTACCTTGTATTGTCACACTGTCTTTTATTCCCTTTAATGCTGGAACAAAGTAAGACAAGTCATGTCCAGACACTTGACTTGGAATTAACTCCGATTGAATTTTTACCTTTTTAATGAATTTTCGCCAATCCAGATACTCCTTATACTTAAAAGACAACTTTCCGTTAAGCTCTGTACCTGAGCTATTTAACTTCATGTTGCTCATCGTCATCTCTGTTGAACTCACGACGGTTTTTGCTTTCAAATTCACCAATTCAAACCCTGACTTTTCTAACAAAGACAACCCCATAATTTCGGCATTAATGGAATCATTAATCACTAATAAACTGTCAATTTCACCATTCAAAGAGGTGCAAACTAAATGATGGTAATCAACACCAAAATCCTTTTGTTGTTTGTTCTCATCCCAAAACCTAAACTTGATATTTTCCAACAGTAACTTACGCGTTTCAAGGTGTATTTCAGTCGCGTTCTTCTTTTTCCGCTTCTTTAGTTTTAAACTGTCAATGAATTGTTTAAAATTATAATCCTCTTCACCTTCGTACTTTTTTAAACTTACGTATGCATCTTTCAAATGTAATTTCTCCAGCTTGAATTCCCTTTTATCAAAATCATAATCTTGCACTTTCATGTTCAGCTGATGAGCATAAAGCAAAGTATCCTCATGATGATCCAGTATTAAAAAATCCTTAATTAGTAATTTTTTAAACCAACGAAATTCAATTTCACCAATGCTTATTTTGGAAGAAGTTCTTTTCGAAAAATACTCAGTTACTTCTTGTGTTAGGTAAGTTTGAAAACTCGAGCTCCTGAACAACAACACTCCGAAAAAAAACATAAAAAGCAACAGCAGGGCCACCGACCTAAAAGCTATTTTCCTTCCTTTTTTTTTCATTGCTAACTTACCGTTTCTGCTGCACTCTTTCTATGGATTGAACTATCACCTGACAAGCTTCCCTGATCTCTTTCTCATTAATTATTAAAGGTGGAGCAATTCTTAAACACTTGTCGTTGAACAAGAACCAATCTGTTATAACTCCTTCTTTTATACACTCTTCAATCACCGCAAAATTAAAATTACTGTCTTTGAATTCAATGGATAAAAACAAACCTATTCCTCGTAATTCTACTATAGCAGGATGCTTTAACAAGGACTTAAACAAATCCTCTTTAGCAGGCACGTGCTTTAATAA